>JAGWZS010000096.1 GCA_018971905.1 Rhodospirillales bacterium
GGCGGGCTGTGGCGGTGGGATGGCTATACCGTGCGCGCGGGTGCGGCCTCGGAAGCCGCCGTGCGGCTGAAACAGCGTAACCGCCTGGCCGTGCTGGAGCGTGAACGCGCCAGCGCTCGGGAGGCCGCACAGGCCGCGAAGGACGACCGCCTGAAGGCTGAGACAACCGAGCGCGAAGCCCGCGCCGCCGAGGCAAAAACCCGCGAGGCCCACCGCGCCGCCGAAACCCAGGCCCGTGAAGCCCGCCGCCTGGCCGAGCAGCGGTTCGACAAAGCCCGCCATGAGGCCATTCAGCTTACCGCCGAAGCCGAACGGGGTGAGGCCCGCGCCGCCGCCGCCGCCGCGCAAGCCGACCAAACCGCCGCCGAAGCCACGGAAGCCGAAACCGCCCTGGCCGCCCTGCGCGAGACTCACGCCGCCTTGCCGGATGTGAACGCCGCCCGCCAGGCCGTGGAGCAGGCCCGCACGGCGCTGAACGAAGCCCGCCAGGCGGAACATGCAGCCCGTGCGCGCCTTGCCGCGTTACGCGGCGCGGAAGCCCAGCGCGGCCAGCGGCTGGAAGGCCTGCGGCGCGAGCTGGCAAGCTGGACCGAACGCGGCAAGGACGCGGCCGACCGGCTGACCGACCTCACCGCGCGCCTTGCCGAGGCGCAGAGCGGCATCGAAACGCTGCAAGCCGCCCCGCGCGCGGCCGAGACTTCCCATTTGGAGGCGCTGGAATCGCTGGAATCCGCCGAGACCGGGCATAAGCGCGCCGCCCAGGCCCTGCAGGCGGCGCAAACCGCCGCTGATTCCGCCATCCGCGCCGCCCGCGCCGCCGAGGCCGAACTGGCCGCCACCCGCGAGGCTCGCGCCCGTGAGGAAGGCAATATCACCGCTGCCAACCATGCCTGGGGTACGGTCGAGGAACGGATTCTGGAACGCCTCGGCGCCAACCCGGCCCTGCCGGAACCACCTGAGGTGCTAAACGCCGAAATGGAGGACAAAGCCCGCAAACGCTGGGAACGGCTGATCCGCGAGCGCGAGGAAATGGGGGCGGTGAACCTGCGCGCCGAGATCGAGGTGAGCGAGGCCGAGGAAGCCATCGCCACCATCGACCGTGAGCGCGACGAGATCACCTCCGCCGTCGCCAAATTGCGCGGCTCCATCGGGCATTTGAACCGCGAAGGGCGGGAACGGCTCTCCACCGTGTTCGCGGAGGTGGATAAGCACTTTCAGACCCTGTTCAGCCGCATGTTCGGTGGCGGCAAGGCGCATCTGGCGCTGGTGGGGTCGGACGATCCGCTGGAAGCGGGGCTGGAGATTTTCGCGCAGCCGCCGGGCAAGAAGCTCAGCACGCTCTCACTGCTCTCCGGCGGCGAGCAGGCACTCACCGCGCTCTCGCTCATCTTCGCCGTGTTCAAATGCAACCCGGCGCCGATTTCGGTGCTGGACGAGGTGGACGCGCCGCTGGACGACGCGAATGTGGAGCGCTTCTGCAATTTGCTGGAGGACATGGTGCGCGAAACCGGCACGCGCTTCCTCGTCGTCACCCACCATCACCTCACCATGGCGCGGATGGACCGGCTGTACGGCGTGACCATGCAGGAACGTGGGGTTTCTCGCCTGCTCTCGGTAGATTTCCACCGGGCGATGGACATGGTGGACCCCGGCCATGTGATGGCGGCGGAGTAAACCTTAACCCCGCCAGATGGCCCGCCAGGCGGCGGCGAAGGGGGAAAGCAGCAAGGCTGGCAGCCGGTGCGGCGCGGATGCAGTCTGCTCCAGACCAAAACGCAACCGCGGCGATTCCTTCGGCGGCATATAGAGCGTGCCGAACAGCCAGTCCCACACGCCGATAAAGCTGCCGAGATTGCAATTATAATGCGCCGGGTCCAGCGAATGATGCAGCTGGTGGTGCGCGGGACTGAGCAGCATGCGCCCCCAGATGCCACGCAGCGGCATCCAGAATTGCGAATGCTGAAGCTGTGCGAGCAGGAAAAAGCCGAGCACCGAGATGATATTCGCCGAAGCCAGATCATAAGGCGTCACCGGATGGCCGGTCGCCCAGATGAACACTCCACAGCTCACACCGATGCAAAGAGCCACGATATTGGCGAAGATCAGCGTGTCCACCGGATGCACGCGGAACACCGTGAGCGGGGTTAATACCTCAGCCGAATGATGCGTCTGGTGAAAGGCCCAGAGAAAAGGGATTTTATGCTTCATATAATGATCGGCATAATAGCCGAACTCATAGGCCAGGAACGCAACGAGCGTGATGCACGCCCGCAAGCCCCAGGCTGGAACGGCCAGTGCCGAACGCGGGCCAAATAGATCATTCAGCCCGCGCACGACATGGGTAACCATCAGATCGGTCGAAACCAAACCCCAGCCGATCAGGCTACTAATTGCGAAGGTATTGATGATATAATAGATCGCATCCGCCCCTGTAGAGGGATGGCACAGCAATTTCCTGGACCGCGCCAGAACCCGCCAGAGCAGCCTGGCGCTAAAGCGTCGGCGTCGGCGCCAATGCCGCCAGGCCAGAAAGCCGATGGCCAAGGTCAGGGCGCAGCCTAGCTGCGGCACGCCGAATATGGAGCCAGGCGATAGCAATATTGCGACCGCCCGAGGCAATTTCTCCGCCTGCTGCAACAACACGCCTGCCATTTCCGGCACATGTCCATTCAAGAAGCAGAGCCAGTTTTAATTGCCCAAAGCGTGCGGGCCAAGGGGCATGGCGCAGCCCCAAGCAAAAGTGATCAACAAAAGACAGGCAACAAAAAGGGGCCCGAAGGCCCCGTTTTCGCTGGCATGTGCCCGGACGTTACCGGACCGTCCGCACTATCGCGGGAATTTCAAAGCGAGACACGCCGATATCGTTCAAGTCGCGGTCGCTCATCGCGTAAAGTTCAGCCGCCACGGCCCGGCGCGCTTTCCAGCTTTGGAACATACGGCTCAGCCCGCCACGGGTGGTTGCGGAAGCGGCAGAAACTTCGCGTTTCACAACCAGCGCCCCGAGCTTGCTCAAGACGGGCCGGTTATGGATAGTCGTCGACATGATACACCTACAATTTTGGCGAAGCGGCCGGTTCGGTATGACCCAGCAGCACTTCTTGAAAACGGCGCCTCAGCGCCCGTTGCAGTAGGTATATAGTCGAGTTTGCGAATTTTTGCGCGCCTGCGAACGCCTGAGCAGACCCGCGTTTGACGCATAACAAGGGGCAATGCATGTCGTCAGATCATAACAATCACATCGCGGCGTTGCGGGCGGAATGCGCCGCCAGGGGCCTGGATGGGTATCTCATCCCCCGCGCCGATGAATATCTCGGCGAATATGTGCCGCCCTGCGCGGAACGCCTGGCCTTTATCAGCGGGTTCACCGGCTCGGCCGGGCTGGCGATCGTGCTGGCCAAGCGGGCGGCGGTGTTCTCCGATGGCCGTTATACCTTGCAGCTTGAACAACAAACCAATGGCGCGGTTTGGGAGCGCCGGCATCTGATCGAGGACACACCAGAGGACTGGCTGCGCATTGCAGCACCCGGGCAAAAGATCGGCTTCGACCCCTGGACGATCAGCGCCGATGCGCTGGCCCGGTTCACCGGGGTGGAGATGGTGCCGGTCTCTCCGAATCTTATCGACAAAATCTGGGCTGACCGCCCCGCTCCGCCCACGGCCCCGGCGCTGGCCTACCCCGAAAGCCTCGCGGGTGAGCCTGCCGCCACCAAACGCCAGCGCCTGGGCGCTGAACTGGCGAAAGACGGTCAGGATGCGGCCATCCTCAGCGATGGTGCCTCACTGGCTTGGGCCTTCAACATCCGCGGCACGGATCTGGAATTCTGCCCCTTCGCGCTAGGCTACGCACTGCTGCGCAAAAATGGCACGGCGATGCTGTTCATGGCGCCAGGGAAAATAACGGAGGCTTTGCGCGCGCATCTGGGGCCGGAGGTGGCCATTGCCGCCCCGAGCGAGCTGCAAGCCGCCATTGCGGCGCTGAGGGGGCAAAAAGTGCGCTACGACCCCGCCAGCCAGCCAGCCTGGTTCAAAACCGCGCTAGAGCAGGCCGGCGCGCTGGTAGCCAACGGACCCGACCCGGTGGCCCTGCCCCGCGCCTGCAAAAACGCCGCCGAGCAGGCGGGTGCGCGCGCTGCACATCTGCGCGATGGTGTGGCGATGGTGGAATTCCTGGCCTGGGCGGCGGAAGCCCTGCCGCGCGGCGAGGAAAGTGAAATGTCCGCAGCGGCTCATCTGCTCGCCTGCCGGGCACGGCAGAACCTCTTCCGGGGCGAGAGCTTTCCCGCCATTTCCGGCGCAGGGGAAAACGGCGCCATCATCCATTACCGCGTCACGCCGGAAAGCAACCGGCCCATCCGGCCCAATGAGGTTTATCTCATCGACAGCGGCGGCCAGTATCTGGATGGCACCACAGATATCACCCGCACTCTCTGGACCGGCCCTGGCCCTGCCCCGGCAGCGGTGAAAGCGCATGTAACGCGGGTGCTGGCGGGCACCATCGCGCTGGCCCGCGCGGTGTTTCCGGAGGGTGTTGCCGGCGCGCATCTGGATGCCTTCGCCAGGGCCGAGCTGTGGCGCGCGGGGCTGGATTACGACCACGGCACCGGCCATGGCGTGGGGGCTTATCTTTCAGTGCATGAAGGCCCGGCCAGCATTTCCCGGGCCGCCAAGCCGGTGGCACTGGCGGAGGGGATGATCCTCTCCGACGAGCCAGGCTATTACCTGCCGGGCGCCTATGGCATCCGCATGGAAAACCTGCTGCTAGTGCAAAAGGCCTCGTTCGAAGGGGCGCGCAAACCCTTCCTGCGCTTCGAAACCTTAACCCTCGTGCCGTTCGACCGCGCCTTGATTGACTCCGCCTTGTTGCCGCGCGAGTCGCTGGCGTGGCTGAACGATTATCATGCGCGCGTGCGCACCGCATTGTCACCGCATCTGCCTGCCAAGTCTTTGACATGGCTGAACGCGGCCACCGCCCCCATATAATGATTGACCCGCCAATCCCGGATCAGGCAAAATTTCCTTGGCGATTCGCTGAAACTTTAAAGAAAGGCCATGCCATGCGCCTGTTCGTCGCAATTGATCTTCCCTGGGAGATCAAAGAACAACTCAGCGACCTTTCCTGCAATCTGCCGGGTGCCCGCTGGGTGCCAGAGGATAATTTTCACCTCACCCTGCGCTTCATCGGTGAGGCCAACCGGCTGGAAGCCGAGGAGATTGACCTTGCCCTGGCCAGTTTGCGCGGCCGCGGTTTCTTCTTCTCGCTCTCCGGCCTGGGCTGGTTCGAGAAAAACGGCCGGGTGAACACGCTTTATGCCGGGGTGGAGCGCAACGAGGATCTGGCCCGGCTGCAGGCCAAGGTGGGCACGGCCCTGCACCGCGTGGGGCTGGCGCCCGAGAAGCGGCGCTTTACCCCGCATGTAACCCTGGCGCGGATGGACCAGCCCGTGACCCCGGCGCTGGCCAATTTCGTGCAGGCGAATAATCTCTACCGCTCAGCACCCATCCGCGTGGATAACGTAACCCTGTTCAGCTCGTTTCTGGGCAAAGACCAGCCCACCTACACGCCGGAAGCAGAATACGCCCTGGCCTGACGCTCGACAGCCGCAAAGCGGAAGATTAACCTGCGTTTATGGACGCACCCGCGACCGCGGCGCCGGAAACACCCAAACCCACGGGGGTTGCGGCCCTGCGGCTGCGTCTGGAGCCGTCTCAGCTTGCGGCACTGGCCGCCAGCCCCTTGCTGGCCCCCACCCCCAACAATATGCCACGCCGGATTCAGGACCGGTTTTTCGACACCGCCGATTATGCCCTGGCCCGCAACGGCATTACACTGTGGCAGCGTAAAAGCGGCCGTACCCTACGGCTGATGCTGTTTCACAATGGCGAAACACTGGAAGCGGCCGCATCCGCCACGGTGCCGGGGCCTGCCGCCTTTGGGCCAGACTGGCAGGCCACATTTTCGGCTGTTCTGAAAGAAGCGCCGCTTCATGAAATCGCCCGCGCCAGCCTGAAACAGACCACGCGCGAGCTGGGCGAGACCATGCTGATTTTTGAAACCGGGCACCTCATCGCGACGGGGCAAAAAACACCCATCAGCGAAATTGAGCTGTCCGGCCCCGCTCTGGCCGTGCCGGGCAGCGCCGCGGCACTAGGTGCGTTTGCGCCGCGCCTGCAACCTGAACCGCCAGGCCCGCGCGCGGTGCGGCTGGCTGGCGGCCCGCCGCCTTGTCTGCACAAGACCGCCGCCAGCCTGGCGGGCGACCTCAGCCTGGATGAGGCAGTGGAGACCGTTCTCAGCACCTGCCTGGATCAGTTTCTCGCCAATTGGCCGGTGTTTTACGAGGGCAATGAGGTTGCGGCGGTGCACCAGATGCGGGTTGCCATGCGCCGTCTGCGCTCAGCCCTGGGGTTGTTTTACCGCGCCTTGCCCGCGCCGGAGTTTCTTGCCTTGCGGGATGAAGCCAAGCGCATAGCTGCCGCCCTGGGCGAAGCCCGGAACTGGGATGTGTTCATCGCCATGCTGGGCGCTGGCCCCGCCGCCGCCTTCCCCCACGAAGCCGGCTTCGCGGCGCTGGAGGCGCAATGCACCGCGTACCGCCAGGCGGGCTACGCCCAGGCGCGGGCCTTGCTGGAAGACCCCGCCACCACACGGTTTCTGTTAATGGCCGAAAGCTTCATCGCGCGGCGCGGCTGGCGCGGCGGGCTGCCAGCGGAAACGCTGCCCCGCCTTGCCGAGCCAGCCCGGGCCTTTGGCGAGCAATCGCTCGAACGGCTGCACCGCAAGCTGCGCAAACGCGGCAAACACCTCGCCAGCCTCACCCCGGAGCGCCGCCACCGCGTACGCATAGACCTAAAAAAGCTCAGATACGCGGCGGA
>JAGWZS010000097.1 GCA_018971905.1 Rhodospirillales bacterium
CCTTGCTGCCCCTGCTCGGCGGCGGCTTGCGGATAATAGGCGTGCTCCTGCACCCATTTCGTCAATGCCGCATCCCAATCGGCCCCGGCATCGCCCTTCACCGAAAAATCGGAGGCCGTCGCCGCTTGTGCGTCAGAGGCCGGTAGCGAGAAATTCATCCCCCTGGGCGCCGGCGGGGCGGGTGGCGCCGCCGGTGAGATATTGCCGTAACTCATGCCGTTCAAAAACACGTATTTTTGCTCAGAGGAGGGGCCGGGCCGCCTCAGCCTGGGTGCGGGGCGCGGGCGCGGCGCAGGTGGCGCATTGGGGATCACTGCCAGCGGCAAGTCAGGCACCTGCACCTCGTCCTGGGTCGCGGCTTGGGCTTGTTCGGCAGGTGAAGCCGGCGGAGGGGGCGGCGGGGGCGGGGCCTGCATTTGTTGTGGCGGCCCGGGCATGGCCTTTGGCGCGGTGGCCTGTGGCGCGGTGCCGCCATTGTTGAACACCACGGAAACGCCCGGCGGGCTTTGCAGATCTTCCTGCGGCGGCTTTTCCCGCACCAGCAGCACGGCGGCAATCACCAGCACATGCAACAGCAGCGCTGCCCCCCAGGCCCACGGGTTGCGGCGCGGCCTTTCCGGCGGCGGGGCCAGATGCTCCCCCGCCACGAGCAGCGCCACCCCGTCCTGGGCGGGCTTGGTTTCAGTAACCGGGGTAATAATAATCGGGTGGCGGCGGTGGCGGCGCATAATAGGCTGGCGGCGCATAATAAGGCGGCGCAGCGGGCTGTTGAATCGATTCGCCATGTCCCACCATGCATTGCGCATAGGCCACATCATAACGGCCCTGTAGGGAATCCGCTGTCGCCTGGGTATTATTACCCGCCGTGGCCGCGCCGCCCAGCAAGCCAGCGCCTGCCCCCACAGCCGCCCCGGCACCCACATTGCCCGCCAGCGAGCCCAGTACGGCCCCCACCCCGGCACCGATCAACGTGCCGGCCGCGGCCGTCGCCGTGGAGTTATTTTGCGAAACCTGGGCCACCTGCCCGCTGTCGGGCATTTGTGAGGCCGCATAGCTCTTGCAATAAGCATCATCGGCCTGGAACTGGTTCCAGCTCTTCCCCTGGCCCGGCATGGCTACCACCGTGGGCTGGGTTGGCGTTACCGCCGTGCACGCCCCCAGAGCCAGCATCGGCACCAAGGCAATTCCTGTGATCTTCCTCAACATCTTGAACTCCCGCACAAGACCAAGCGTTTATTGTACTCTGCCACATTTAAGCTGCGCCCTGAAATGGAGCAACGCGAGCGCCTGGCGGATTACAATTCGTATCGCTCGATCATTTATCCAGGCATTGCGGCAAAAAAGGGTCATCCCCCCTCCGCAACGCCTTTCAGGAAATCTTTCACCTTGGCGAAAAACCCTTCATGCTCAGGGCTGCCCGCCTGGTGCCCGGCTGCTTCCTGGTCAAAACTCTCCAGCAGCTCGCGCTGGCGCTTAGTCAGATTCTGCGGTGTTTCCACCGCCACCTGAATATACATGTCCCCCCGCTGGGTGGAGCGCAGTACCGAGAAGCCCTTGCCCCGCAGCCGGAACTGGTCGCCCGACTGCGTGCCAGCGGGAATCTTCACCTTGGCCGCCGTGCCATCAATGGCTGGCACCTCCACCTCGCCGCCCAAGGCTGCCTGGCTCATTCGCAACGGCACCCGGCAGAAGATGTTCGCCCCGTCACGTTGAAAAATCGGATGCTGGCGGATGGAAACATGCACGTAAAGGTCGCCCGGTGCCGCGCCACGGGGGCCGGCTTCGCCCTCGCCGGAAAGTCGGATGCGCGTACCATCTTCCACGCCGGCAGGAATTTGCACCGCCAGCGTGCGCTCGCGTGGCACTGTCCCGGCACCTGAGCATACCCGGCAAGGGTTGCGCACAATGCGCCCTGCCCCGCCGCAGGTCGGGCAGGTGCGTTCCACCACAAAGAACCCCTGCTGCGCGCGCACCCGCCCGGCGCCGCCGCAGGTCGTGCAATTTTCAGCGCTGGCGTTCTTGTCAGCCGAGCCAGTGCCATTACAGGCATCGCAAGCCAAGCGCGTGGCTACCCGCACATTTGCCTTGGTGCCAGTATAGGCTTGCGTAAGATCAATCTCGATCGCGGCCTTGATATCCGCGCCGGTCTGCGCACCGCCACCGCCACCGCGCCGGCCGCCGCCAAACATCTGCTCGAAAATATCGCCCAGCCCGCCGTCGAACCCGAAACCGCCGCCGCCAAAGCCGCCACCGCCACCCATGCCGCCATTCTCAAACGCCGCATGGCCAAAGCGGTCATAGGCAGCACGCTTCTGCTCATCCTTGAGAACATCATAGGCTTCGTTGATTTCCTTGAACTTATGCTCGGCCTTCGCATCGCCCGGGTTGCGGTCGGGGTGATACTGCATCGCCAGCTTGCGGTATGATTTTTTCAAATCATCAGCACTGGCGTTGCGTTCAACCATCAGCACGGCGTAGTAATCAAGTTTGGCCATGGCGGCGCTTAAATCCTCGAAATTCTGCTTAAATGGAAAGTCCCGGGGCGTTACCCCGGGACTTTGTCAGTTATTTAAAAACCCGGCTCACGCGGATTTATTCTTGTCGTCGACATCCTCAAAATCGGCGTCCACGACCTTCTCGCCATTCGGCCCGGCGCTCTCCGCCCCCGGCTGCGCGGCACCCGCGGCGGCCTCGGCCTTGTACATCGCTTCGCCGATCTTCATCGCCACCTGGGTCAGCTTGTCGGAGGCCGCCTTCACCGCCTCGGCATTACCGCCCTCCAAAGCGGTTTTCGCTTCGGCGATCGCGGCTTCCGCCTCGGCCTTGTCCGCCGGGGCCACCTTGTCCCCCGACTCCTTGAGCGTCTTCTCGACCTGATTGATCATGCTCTCGGTCTGGTTGCGGGCCTCCACCGCCTCGCGCCGGGCCTTGTCAGCCGCCGCGTTCTCCTCGGCATCGCGCACCATGCGCTCAATATCGGCGTCAGAGAGACCACCCGAGGCCTGGATGCGGATCTGCTGCTCTTTGCCGGTCGCCTTGTCCTTCGCGGAGACAGACACAATGCCATTCGCGTCGATATCGAACGTCACCTCGATCTGCGGCACGCCGCGGGGTGCCGCAGGAATGCCCTGCAGATCGAAATTGCCCAGCAGCTTGTTGTCCGCCGCCATCTCGCGCTCGCCCTGGAAGACCTTGATGGTCACGGCCGTCTGGCCGTCCTCGGCAGTGGAGAAGGTCTGGCTCTTCTTCGTCGGGATCGTGGTGTTGCGGTCGATCAACCGTGTGAACACGCCGCCCAGCGTCTCAATACCCAGCGAAAGCGGGGTCACGTCCAGCAGCAGAACGTCCTTCACGTCGCCCTTCAGCACGCCACCCTGGATGGCGGCACCAATGGCCACAACCTCGTCCGGGTTCACGTTGCGGGCAGGCTCCTTGCCGAAGAAGCTCTTCACCGCCTCGATCACCTTCGGCATGCGGGTCATACCGCCGACGAGGATAACCTCAGAAATCTCGCCAGCAGTCACGCCAGCATCCTTCAGCGCCGCCCGACAGGGAGCAAGAGTGCGCTCGATCAGATCGTCCACCAGGCTTTCCAGCTTCGCGCGGCTCAGCTTCAGCACCAGATGCTTCGGCCCGGAGGCATCGGCGGTGATGAACGGCAGATTGATCTCAGTCTCCTTCGAGGAGGAAAGCTCGATCTTCGCCTTCTCAGCCGCTTCCTTCAGCCGCTGCAGGGCCAGCTTGTCCTTACGCAGGTCAATGCCCTGATCCTTCTTGAACTCGTCGGCCAGGTAATCGATGATTCGTGCATCGAAATCCTCACCACCCAGGAAGGTGTCGCCGTTGGTGGATTTCACCTCGAACACGCCGTCACCCAACTCCAGCACGGACACATCGAACGTACCGCCGCCAAGGTCGTACACCGCAATGGTGCCGGCATTCTTCTTGTCCATGCCATAGGCAAGGGCGGCGGCTGTCGGCTCGTTGATGATACGCAGCACGTCCAGACCCGCAATCTTGCCGGCATCCTTGGTCGCCTGGCGCTGCGCGTCATTAAAATAGGCCGGCACGGTGATCACCGCCTGGGTCACCGTCTCGCCCAGATACGCCTCGGCCGTCTCCTTCATCTTGGTCAGAATGTAGGAGGACACCTGCGAAGGCGAATATTTCTCGCCCCTTGCCTCAACCCAGGCATCGCCGTTATCGCCCTTCACGATGGCGTAAGGCACCAGCCCCTTGTCCTTGGCAACAGTCGGGTCTTCATACCGGCGGCCAATCAGCCGCTTCACCGCGAATAGCGTGTTGGTCGGGTTGGTCACGGCCTGGCGCTTGGCGCTCTGGCCGACGAGACGCTCACCCGAATCCGCAAACGCCACCATGGATGGCGTGGTCCGCGCACCTTCCGCGTTCTCGATTACGCGGACGTCCTTGCCCTCCAGCACCGCAACGCACGAATTGGTGGTGCCAAGGTCAATACCTATCACTTTGCTCATATAATCGCTCCTTTGCAGCGGGCAGCCACGGCCCGAAGCACCGGAGCCACCCCTTTGAGATGAGCCCTATCTATTCACTGAAACGCCCGGGCACAAGGGCATTTTGATTACTCTGTCGCCTTCACCCGGCTGCTCGGAACTCATGGGAAAGCAAACCCATCATAACATCGTCATGCCATTCGCCCGCCACAAAGGCCGCCTCACGCTCGCGCCCCTCCTCAACAAACCCACATGCTTTGTAACAATGGATCGTACGTAAATTATACGCGACAACCCGGAGCGAAATTCTATGTAAATCAAGGGCCTGGAAGGCATGCGTTAGTACAAGCCGTACAGCGTCCCGCCCGTATCCTTTTCCTAGCTTGCCGGGATCGTATAGCCCAATCGCCAGCCGAGCACGGCGGTCGTACGAATCCAAGTCATCCAAACGTATCTCGCCCAGCAAGCGTCCTTGATGCTCAACAATCCAAGCATGTGGCTTCGCCGAAAGCTCCGCCCCCCAGCGTCGTGCAGCCTCAATTGTGTAAGCAGGCAGGCTCTCCGGTACCACGCCAAACATCCGGACAATTTCCGGGTCGTTCCCCAAAGCGAAACGCGCTTCAGCGTCCCCAAGCCTAGGCTTACGGAGCCGAACATACTGGCCTGAAAGCCCGAGATCATCAGCCAAAGCCGCCTCCGTCCACGCTCACAGGCCATCAATTTTTAAGCGCTCATCGCCTCCGGCGCGTGGCGGGTGCGCTTGGTCACCAGCTTGTTCAGCGCATGGATATAAGCCCGCACGGCGGCCACAATCGTATCCGTATCAGCACCCTGCCCGTCCACGCTCTTGCCGTCCTCGGCCAACCGAACGGTACAGCGCGCCTGGGCATCCGTGCCCTCGGTCACCGCGCCCACAGAGAACAGCTGCAACTCCGCACTATGCGGGAAAATCGCGCGGATGGCGTTGAACGCGGCATCCACCGGCCCGTCGCCTCGCTCATCGGCGGATTTCACCATGCCATCCACCTCAAGCTCCAGCACCGCGCGGGGCTTGTCTTTTGAGCCAGCCCATACCTCCAGCGAGACGAATTTAATCGCCTCATGGCTGCGCACCACCTCGTCATCCACAAGCGCGACAATATCCTCGTCGTACACAATCTTCTTGCGGTCAGCCAAAATCTTGAACCGGGTGAACGCATCGTTCAGCGCGTTATCGCCAATCTCACCGTAACCCAGCGCATTCAGCTTGTCGCGGAAGGCCGCGCGGCCGGAATGTTTGCCCATCACCAGCGAGGTTTTCTGCCAGCCCACACTCTCCGGCGTCATGATCTCATAGGTCGCGGCGTTCTTCAGCATCCCGTCCTGATGAATGCCGGATTCATGCGCGAAGGCATTGCGGCCCACAATCGCCTTGTTCGGCTGCACATCAAAGCCGGTAATGGTGGAGAGCAGCTTTGAGGTCCGCAGAATCCGCGTGGTCTCGATGTTGTTGTGATACGGGTTGCTGTCCGGCCGGGTGCGGATCGCCATCGCCACCTCCTCCAGCGAGGCATTGCCCGCCCGCTCGCCGATGCCGTTTATGGTGCATTCAATCTGTCGCGCACCGCCGCGCACCGCGGCCAGCGTGTTCGCCACAGCCAGGCCCAGATCGTTATGGCAATGGGTGGAGAGAATAATCTGGTCCGCCCCCGGCACACGCTCCCGCACGGTGGAGAAAATCCGCACCATATCCTCGGGCACCGCATAGCCTACCGTGTCCGGAATATTGATGGTCGTCGCCCCGGCCTTGATCGCGGCTTCAACACAGCGGCACAAAAAGTCGATATCCGTGCGCGTGCCATCCTCGGCGGACCATTCCACGTCGTCGGTATATTGGCGCGCCAGCGTCACGGATTTGCTTACCGCTTCCAGCACCACCTCCGGCTCCATCTTCAGCTTGTACTTCATGTGCAGCGGGCTGGTGGAAATGAAGGTATGAATACGCTTGCGCTCGGCCGCTTTCACCGCCTCACCCGCCCGGGTAATATCCGCCGGAGAAGACCGCGCGAGACCCGTAATCACCGGGCCTTTCACCGTCTCCGCAATGCGCTGCACGCTTTCGAAATCGCCCGGCGAGGCGATGGGAAACCCTGCCTCCAGCACATCCACGCCCAAAGCCGCCAGCGCCTCGGCCATGCGCAGCTTCTCGTCGAGATTCATCGAGAAGCCGGGGGATTGCTCGCCGTCACGCAGCGTCGTGTCAAAGATGATGACGCGGCTTGCGTCCATCTTGCCAAAATTAGGGTGGTTGATCGTCATAACTCTGCTCCGCATTCTGCCGGTG
>JAGWZS010000098.1 GCA_018971905.1 Rhodospirillales bacterium
AGGCGTTCGCAGGGTTTCAACAGGTTATTGTTAAACAAGTTCCAGTTACCTTGGAATACCGCCTGCTCCATGCAGATGGCCGCGAAATCCATATGCTTACCCATGCCGAACCCGTGCGTGGGCCTGACGGGCGTACCGCACTAGTCAGGGGCACTACCCAGGACATCACCAGCTTTCGCCGGATTGAGGCTGCCTTGCGCGAGAGTGAAGATCATCACCGTCATATGGTTGAATTGCACCCGCAAATCCCCTGGACCGCCGGGCCGGACGGCGGTGTGCTTGAGGCGGGGCCACAATGGTACGCTCTGACAGGCATGACGCCCGCAACCTCCATTCCGAATGGCTGGGTGAACGCCGTGCACGCGGATGACCGCGCTTGGGTCGCGCAAGCCTGGATGCAGGTTGTGCAAAGCGCCGGCCGGCTGGATATCGAATTCCGGGTGCGCAGCGCATCCGGGATTAGTTTCTGGATGCGCAGTCGTGCTGCCCCTCGCTTTGACGCCAATGGGGAAGTCGTCCGCTGGTACGGCACGCTGGAAAACGTTACCGAGAAAAGACTGGCCCAGGAGAGTCTGCGCTTTGCTGCCGAGCACGACGTTCTTACCGGTACGCTCAACCGCGCCGCTTTATTCACCGAGATCAACCTCTTGCTGTCCCGGCGTCCCGGGCTGTCCCGGCCTGTCTTGCTTTGCCTCGATCTAGATTATTTCAAGGACGTCAACGACAGATACGGTCACCAGGTTGGCGACGAAGTGCTGAGACAAATTGCTTCCCGCATAACATCTTTTCTAGGACCAGGCGACCGCCTCGCCCGCATCGGCGGCGACGAATTCATGATAATGCTAGCCGGCGTGGAGGCCAAGATCGAGGTCAGCGCCTTCGCCGACCAGCTCGCCAAGGCTATGCAGACCCCGTTTACAGCTGCCGGCCTGTCGCTATCCAGCTCGGTTTCGATCGGCGCCGCCATCGCCAGCCCGGCCGATACCTTGCCTGATCAGCTTTACCGCAAGGCAGACATGGCGCTCCACGCCGCCAAAACCAGGGCCCGGGGCAGCTATCTGATGTTCGACTCAGAAATGGAGCGCGATCTTGAGGCTAAGCGCCGCCTGCGCGTCGATCTCTCAATCGCTATCTCCACCGGGCAGCTCTTCCTGGAATTTCAGCCCATTGTAAAAATCGATGACCATCAAATTGCCGGCGTCGAAGCCCTCCTCCGCTGGCAACATCCAGAGTTTGGCCACATCTCGCCAGACGAATTCATCCCGATCGCTGAAGAGACCGGAATGATTGCCGAAATTGGCGCGTGGGTGATGCGCGAGGCTGCCTTCGCAGCTACCAGTTTTCCGCAAGACGTCAAAATCAGCGTCAACGTTTCGCCTCGCCAGCTCGAGCTTGGCGATATCGTATCGCTGGTTGCGGCAACCTTGGTTGAGTCTGGGCTCGCCCCGCACCGTCTTAAGCTTGAGATTACCGAATCAGTCCTGATGCAGAAAGTGTCGGCTAACCTCACTCAACTGCACGCCTTGCGCGAACTAGGTGTGATGATCGTGCTGGACGATTTCGGCTCCGGCTACTCCTCGCTCTCCTACCTGGACAGCTTCCGCTTTGATTTTATTAAGATCGATAAATCGTTCCTCACCAATATCCATGGCGCAGCTGATTCTTACCCGATCTTCGAAGCCATCATCGCGATGACCTACGCTCTTAAAATCCCGGTTACCGTGGAGGGGGTCGAGACCCAAACCCAAATGGACTACGTCACTCGCCTTGGATGCGACTATGCGCAGGGATATTTCTTAGCTCGCCCCATGGAGCGCAAAACCTTACTCAATTTTCTGCATATGAGTAACCCTCTATAGAAAGTCTGTGTTGTATTAAATCAGCCCATGCTCGCGGGTTGTGGCTATAGCCATGGGTCGCGTGCCCTATCTGGAGGTGCCATCATTGGTGCTGCAAGGGGCTTGCAAAACAAAATTGGGCTGCATTACTCTGCGGCGGTGAAACAAAGCATGACACAGACGGCGAAGTGGAAAGCTGTTCTCATCGCGGTATTTGTCCTGAACACTATCGCGTGGGTTGAGCTGGCAATACAGCTTCACGACCATGTAAAATTGGTTTGGATAAATTGACAAATACTCACCGGCTGCCTTTTATCTGCCAGTGGCTCGGTAAAAGCGCCGACACCCCCGATATTGGAAGTTACCGGCGGCTGAATTGCAGTTTCGGCCGCCACTTCCAATCTTTAGCTTCAACTTCACCGCCCCAGCCCCAGGCTAGGATTTAAAATCTGGGTCCAGCTTTGCTGTAGTCTTTGCTTCTGCTGCGGAGCCAGGCTTCGCATCTTTTCAGCAATTCCTGCCTGAACGCCATTCAAATAAAGGCGGCTATCAAGCCCTCTCACGGACGTGTTGAGCGTCACAATCCCGGATTGGCTCATGGCTTTGAGCATCTGTTCGTGCCGCTTCGCGACCTCAAGATGGCGTTTGGTTTGGGCTAGGTTGCGCCGCAATTTCCGTTCTTTGGTTCGCAGCTTTGCGTATTCGGGCTGAAGCTCGTTGTACTTATCCATAACTTTCTTTTGCCCGTCCGGAGATTGTAGCCAGGCTTCTGCCCTGCCCCGCTTTTTCTCTGCCGCCTGCAGTTTAGAAGCGGCCTCGCTGATGACTTCATCGGTCTTGAGCGTCTGCCAAACCTGGCCGGCGGGATTGCGGAACCAGGCCATGATCTGGCGCGGTGTCGCTCCCTTTTCATGTTTCTGTACGGCTTGGTGAAGCTCTTTTTTCGCCAGCTTCACCTCATTTTCAAACGGCGCGAGTGTCGCTTTTTCGATGTTGCGGTGGCTATGATGATGCCACCCCTTCATCTTCGCGAGGGTATCTTTACGCTCCTTTCGTAGATCATCCGCCTTCTCTTCCAACCTCATCCGCTCGGAGATAATGCCAATACGAATGTCGATTATATCGCGTGGAACCCTCGGATAAGCCTGCTCCTGCAGCTGATCCATCCGCGTCCGCGCCGCGTTGACGCGGGCATTGCTGGCTTGCCGGCGCCGGTTTCGGTCGCCCAAATGCGAGCGTTCCTTACGGCGTTCGATCGCACTCGCCGCCGGCCCCAGATGCACGCCAGGAATGTTATCCATCCCCCGTTCTAAATAGCTTTGATGTGTTACCTGGGGGGCTTTTCTGCCTAAATGCTGCGCCAAATATTGGTTTTGCGTTTGCGACCAAGCCGCCCTCCAGTCCTGCAAAACCTCTTTTCGGTTCCAGTCGCGGTTCTTCTTGCCAAACCCGTCCGGCCCGATTTCTCTTGTGGTCAGCATCACATGCGCATGGAAATTTCTCTCATCCCCATGGCGTGGCGGCGCATGAATCGCGATGTCCGCGACCATGCCTTTGCTCACAAAATTCTCCTGCACAAAAGCTTTGGTCAGGGCCACTCTTTGCGCGTGGTCTAGCTCATGCGGCAAAGAAATTTGGATTTCTCTGGCCACCTGGGAATTGATTCTGGTCTCTGATGTCTCGACCGCATTCCAAAGCGTCTCGCGATCTTTAACCCAATCTGGTGCGGCTTTTGGCGCAAGAATTTCTTCATGCATCACCCCGCCTTTGCGCGTGTAATCATGATCGAGGCCGGTGCGCAGATCGTGCAAATCCTGCCCGGAACGGTACGCCGCCGCCGCCACCGCGCTGCGGCCATCAGCCCGGCTGATCATTTGGGCGGCGAGCCGGTAATCAGCCATGGCCCACCCCCCTACCCCAACATGGATCGCTAGGGGCAACGCCCTTGGCTCGGACTGCGCCACGGCACAGCCCGAAGGGGTGCCGGGGCGAAGCCGCCGGCCGCACAGCAAACGATAGTTTGTATAAATGCGCCATTCTGGAATGTTATGGCCACCAACACCTTAATGGCCGGTGAAGCTGACCGTTCGGCGCTGCGTTTGTTTTTTAGCTTTGCCGGCGCCTGAATGGCTTCAGGCCGGGCAAAGCTTCTCGGCCGTGGCTGGAAGTCAGCAGATTTTTCCCGCAAAAATCCCGGCCGGACAGGTTGGTTTTGTGCCATAAAAAAGCGGGATGCTGGCCCTTGGACCATTGGAGGCAATAAAATTGACCGACCTGAAACGGGATATGAAATACCTGCGCTGGACATTAGCCGCCATCATTGCCGTGCAAATCGCAAGCCTCATCAAACTGGTCTGCTAACAGCCCCCTGTCCCTCGTCATGCAGTCTCATTTTTGAGACTGGCCGCTGATTTTCCACAACCCCCTTCCTCATGAGCCATGCGGTGCTGGTCAAATTTCTGGCTGGGATGTTTGAGCAAAGACAGAGCAGGCGCCCTGTAGATCGAGCCACGATGAGGATCGATAATGCCTCGTACGCGAAACCGGCTGCCGCAAAGCGGCAGACGCAATTTACACTTCGCGCCCTTTGGGCGCGGCTGCTTTCTTCTGTCAGTTGGGTGTGAGTGATATTGTTTCTAGATATTTGAACCCTTCAAGGTGGTTTCTTTTTCCCAGGGAAACTCCCTAGAGACCCCTCCCTCCGGGACCATTCCGACGCTTCTCCAAACCGCCAGAGCCTTCGGCCCCTCCGCCCTGCCGAGCCTGAATCTGTGCGGACAGACGCGCCATGGCTGCCTCCAATCGGGATTCCGCCACCCGCGCCAGGGCGGATGCGGCGGCTTCTTGGGACAGTCCCATATCGCGGTCGGCACTGTACTGCGCCAAGCCGTCAAGAACCGGCGCGGCCGCACCCCACGTGCCTGGCTCCGGCGTCCTGGGGGCCTCTGGCGCGGGGCGGTAGCCCTTCCAGGCATCTTCCGGCTGCACGTGATAGGCGTTGGTCTCCTGACGCAGCTTGAACCGGCCGGCGGCATCGCGGTCATCACTGCACCGCCTGATCCAGTTAATCAGGCCATGAGCGCGCAGCCGGTTCAGCGCCGCCCACACAGCCTTACGACACAGCCCTGCCCGCTTGGCGATGGCGTCATAGCTCGGGTCAAGCTGGCCAGTCTTGAGATTGAAGAACCCAAACAGCAAGGTCCGGTAAACGAGCAGGCCCGTCCGCCCGATGGTCCCACCATGCCGGCCTGGCTGTTTGGTCGCCCGGTCGAAACGCTCGGCATTGGCGTAGCGCCTGGCGCGTTCTGCCCGGCTCATCCGCCCCCATTGCACCGGCTGCTTCGTGCTGCCGGACAGCACCGGTCGCCCTGCGAATCGGACGGCTAGAGTGCCAATCGACTGAAAAGACTGCATAAAACGCTCCGTGAGTTGATGAACAACCCGCCGGTTGGCCCAAATTCGGCGCAAGCACCCCCGTGGCAAGAATTTCACTTGCAAAAACGGGCGATTTAGGGGAAAAACAAACCACCACAGAGTGTTTTTTCCCGGTCCACACCGGATGTAAGGCCCGCCATTTAGGCGGGTTTTTCATTTCTGGGTGTCTGATCTCCGCAGAAGGTTGAAACGACACGGCCCACGAGAATCGGGGCCGCGCCAGTAACCCTGCCCGATCCAGGAGTATGGAACAAGTCTAAGATTTTGCTGGGTTTTTGTTATTCCCTTTGGCATCTAATAGCGCGTGAACAAAAGCAAACAATCCAAACGCTTACCGTTTTAGCCAAGAAAGCTACTTAATCCGCCTCGCCAGGGAAGGGCTTGCCGTTCTATACAAAATTTTGTATCATGTCGGCATGAATGCTGAAGACCTCAAGCCCGTTCGATTCCGGGGCAGCTCGCTCGAAGATCTGCGCGACTTCCCGACCACGGCAAGGCGCGAGGCGGGCCAGCAGCTAGATCAGGTGCAGCGCGGGCTAGACCCCGATGACTGGAAGCCCATGACCACCGTAGGGCAGGGCGTGCGGGAAATTCGCATTCGGGATGAGGCCGGCGCGTTCCGGGTGATCTACATCGCCAAGTTCGACGCAGCAATCTATGTCCTGCACTGCTTCCAGAAAAAGACGCAGGCCACCAGCAAGGCCGATTTAGACCTGGCCGAGAAACGCTATCGAGATTTAGTCAAGGAGTTGAAGCCATGAGCGAAGAACAGACCTTTGCAAGCATCTGGGATGCCATCGAGGACACCCCGGCCGAAGCCGAGAATATGAAGCTGCGTTCCGCGCTGATGATCGCGCTCAAGCAGCACGTCGCCCGCGCTGGCCTCAGTCAGAGCCAGGCAGCCAAGCTGTTCGGCGTCACGCAGCCGCGCGTGTCCGACCTGCTGCGCGGGAAAATCAACCTGTTCGGCCTCGATACCCTGGTGAACATGGCGGTGGCAGCCGGCCTGCATGTCGAGCTGCGTGTCCTAGAGGCCGCATGAGCTCCACCGGCTACGCCTGGTCGAACATCCCCCCTGAACTCATGATCGTCGTAATAGCGTGTCAAACGGCATTCAAACGGGACCCCAAAATGAGGAGGCCACTCTGAACCCCAATCTCAGGGGGTCACTATTGGACGCCGATCACCCCTAAAATGGGGTCCTTATTCCATGCCGATTCAAAGTCCCGGCTTGAACCGACGTGGAGCTTCATCGGGGTTGACCCTTCGGAGCCGATGCTGGCGCTTGCGGCGGAACGTCTCATTCATGTACTGGGAGATCGACAGCCAGACCAAGCTTCGCCCCATCAGTGCTTGTTACATGCATCAGAAGGAGGTCGATCACTATGAAAGCCAAATCTAGGCCGGTGCCCTCGCTACATAGCGACGAGGCTGCCGAGGAGTTTGTCGCCAACGCC
>JAGWZS010000099.1 GCA_018971905.1 Rhodospirillales bacterium
CAATTGCATCCGCAACACCACCACGGACGAGTTTGCCGGGGCGGCGGCGGATGAGATTGTGGACCCGCGGCTTTATGCGGAAATCATCCGCCAATGGTCCACGGACCATCCGGAATTCACCTATCTGCCGCGCAAGTTCAAAATTGCCATCGTTGGCGCCGGGCACGATCGCGCGGCGGTGCGGGTGCATGACATCGGCATAGAGGCTTACCGCAACGAGGCGGGCGCACCGGTGTTCCGCGTGTTCGCGGGCGGCGGGCTGGGCCGTACCCCTTACGTGGCGGTGAAGCTGCGCGAGGATCTGCCGGTGCCAGAATTGCTGCGCTATTGTGAGGCGATTTTGCGCGTTTATAACGCCCTGGGCCGGCGCGACAACATGTACAAGGCCCGGATAAAAATCCTGATCCGCGAGATGAAGCCGGAAGCCTTCATCAAGATGGTGGAGGACGAATATGCGAGCCTGCCCGCCGGTTACTGCCTGCTGACCGATGAAATGGTGCGGACGGTGGCCGCGCGCTTCCCGGTGCCGGAATTCCCGCGCCAGGACACAGGGATTCTGAAAGCCGCAATGCTGGATGACCGCGCCCTTTCCCGCTGGGTGAAGCAGAATACACATCCGCACAAGCAACCCGGCTATATCTCTGCCGTCATTTCCCTGAAGCCGGTGGGTGGCATCGCCGGAGATGCCAGCGCGGACGAGATGGATGCGGTGGCGAACCTCGCGGATAAATATTCGCTGGGCGAAATCCGCGTCAGCCACGTGCAAAATCTGGTGCTGCCGCATGTGGCCAAGGATGATGTGCCCGCCTTGTTCAGGGATCTGGTGATGGCCGGCCTCGCCACGGATAATATCGGGCTGGTGACGGACATCATTGCCTGCCCGGGCATGGATTATTGCGCCCTGGCCACGGCGCGTTCCATCCCCCTGGCACAGCGCATTGCCGAGCGGCTGGCGCCGCGCGAGCATGAGATCGGCACGCTGCACGTGAATATCTCAGGCTGCATCAATGCCTGCGGGCATCATCATGTCGGCCATATTGGGCTGCTCGGCGTCGATAAGAACGGCGAGGAGGTCTATCAGATCACCCTTGGCGGTGCCGCGGACGAAAAGGCCGCCATCGGCAAGATCATCGGCCCGGCGGTGCCCACGGCAAAGGTGCCGGACGCCATCGAGGCGCTGATGGAGGCCTACCTGAAGCTGCGCGAGACGGGCGAGCGTTTCATCGACACTTACCGGCGCCTGGGCGCTGAACCGTTCAAAGAGGCCATTTATGCCACTCATTAACACAAAGGCGGAAGAAATTTTCGCCGCGGCACCTGATGCGGTTCTGGTGCCCGGCGCCGGGTTGGACGAGGTTTTGCCGCATTTGGCCGAATTTGCCGTGATAGCGGTGGAATTCCCAAAATTCCGTGATGGGCGAGGGTTTACCACCGCCCGTGCCCTGCGGGAGCGGCACGGCTATAAGGGCGACTTGCGCGCTACCGGGCATTTTCTGCCGGACCAGTTCGCCTTTTTGATCGCCTGCGGGTTCACGAGCTTTGTTACGCCGCCAGAGCATACGCCAGCACAATTTGCCGCTGCCCTGGCCAAGCCGCATCAGCCAGGGCAACTGCTGCGCCGCTCTCTCTCGCGCGCATTGGAAGTGGGCTGAGCCATGCCCTTGTGCTGGATGCATATCAGCGCGACATAACGGAAAACGCCAGGAGATAAACATGCCGGTCAGCTCCGTTCTGGATACCATTGGCAACACGCCGCATATCCGTCTCTCCCGCTTGTTTCCTGAAGCCAATGTCTGGGTGAAGTCTGAGCGCGGCAACCCTGGCGGCTCGATCAAGGATCGCATCGCGCTTGCGATGATCGAGGCGGCGGAGCGGGACGGGCTGCTGAAGCCGGGCGGACTGATCATCGAGCCTACCTCCGGTAATACGGGCGTTGGTTTGGCGCTGGTGGCGGCGGTGAAGGGCTATAAGCTGATCCTGGTGATGCCGGAAAGCATGTCTCTGGAGCGCCGGCGGCTGATGCAGGCTTACGGTGCCAGCTTCGACCTCACGCCCCGCGAGAAGGGCATGAAAGGCGCCATCGCCCGAGCGATGGAATTGCAGGAGCAAAATCCAGGCGCTTTTATTCCACAGCAATTTGAAAATCCGGCGAATATCGATGTCCACGCCCGCACCACGGCGCAGGAGATTCTGGCAGATTTTCCGGACGGCCTGGATGTGATCATCTCCGGCGTTGGCACCGGCGGCCACATCACCGCCTGCGCGGAAGTTTTGAAGAAGCACTGGCCTAATTTGCGGGTTTTCGCGGTGGAGCCGGCTGCCTCGCCCGTGCTCTCCGGCGGCTCTCCTGCGCCGCATCCCATCCAGGGCATTGGCGCCGGGTTTGTGCCGGATAATTTTCACCCCGCGGCGATCGACGGCATTATCACCGTGGAAGGTGACGCCGCCAAGGGTTACGCCCGGCGCTCCGCTGCCCAGGAGGGGCTACTGGTTGGGATTTCCTCCGGCGCCACGCTGGCGGCCATCGCCAAAAAGCTGCCGGAACTGCCCGCCGGGGCGCGTATTCTTGGCTTCAACTACGATACCGGCGAACGCTACCTTTCGGTGCAGGACTTCCTGCCGGGTTGATCTTCATCAAGGCGGTGCCGGTGGCGCGGTGGCATGGTTACGGCCATGACCGACGCCGACCTCATTACCCGCTACGGCGGCCGCCTGCCGCGCTACACCAGCTACCCGACCGCGCCGCATTTTCATGAGGGCGTGGGGGCTGGCGAATATGCCGCTTGGCTGGCCGCGCTGCCGCCTGATGCGGAGATTTCGCTTTATCTGCATGTGCCGTTTTGCGACCGGCTTTGCCTTTATTGCGGCTGCCATACCAGTGTTGCGCGGCAAGAGCGGCCGAAGCGTGCCTATGCCAGGGCTCTGGCGCGGGAGATTGGGCTGGTAGCTGAAGCGCTGGGCCGGCGGGCGCCGGTGAGCCAGGTGCATTGGGGTGGCGGCACCCCCACCGCTTTGCCAGATGGCTGCCTGGCCGGGCTGATGGATATTATCCATGCCCGGTTTGCTGTGGCGGCGGATGCTGAGATTGCCATTGAGCTTGACCCCGCCGCGCTGCCTCCCGCAAAGCTGGCCGCCCTGGCGGAGATTGGCCTCACCCGCGCCAGCCTAGGGGTGCAGGATTTTGACGAAACGGTACAGAAAGCCATCGGCCGGATGCAGAGCTTTGAAGAAACGCGTGCTGCCGCCGAGGGGCTGCGGCGGCTGGGGGTAGGCTCCCTCAATCTCGACCTCATCTATGGCCTGCCGTATCAGACGGAGGAAAGCGTCGCCCGCACCGCCCGGCTGGCGCTGGAACTGGCGCCAGACCGCGCCGCCGTGTTTGGTTATGCCCATGTGCCATGGATGAAGAAGCATCAGGCGCTGCTGCCCGAGGCGGCTTTGCCCGAGGCGCCGCAGCGCCTGCGGCAGGAGGCCGCGATCCGCGCCGTGCTGGAGAGGGAAGGCGGCATGGTGCCGGTGGGGCTGGACCATTACGCTCTGCCGGGTGACCCGATGACGCAGGCGGTGAAGGCCGGGGCATTGCAGCGCGGTTTCCAGGGGTACACGACGGATAGGGCCCCTGTGTTGATCGGGCTTGGTGCCAGTGCCATCGGCACCATGCCGCAGGGCTATGTGCAGAACCAGCCTGGTATTCCCGCTTATGAAGCCAGCATTGCCCAGGGCCGCCTGCCGGTGGCGCGGGGGCTGGAGCTGAGTGGCGAAGACCGGCTGCGCCGTGCTGTGATCGAGCGGATCATGTGCGATCTTGCGGTGGATTTGCCAGCCATGGCGTCAGCTTTTGGTGCCCGCCCAGAGGCGCTGTTAGTGGGCGCGGCGCAGCTTCGTGGCTTTCTGGCCGATGGGTTGGTGGAATGGGACGGTGCGCGGCTGAGCATAACCCCGCGCGGCCGCCCGTTCATGCGCAATGTTGCGGCGTTGTTCGATGCGTATCTGGACCGCCCTTCCACGCAGCCGCGCCATGCCCATGCTGTTTGAGGCTGGTGGCGTTACGCGGCCACCTGCCGGCGGTGTGTTAGCGCCACATTTACCAGCGCCAGTGCAATGCCACCCATGAAGATGAAGGTGGAAAGCACGAAAACCTGCGGCGGCATGCCAACTTTCACGGCGCCATAAACCCAGAGCGGGAAGGTGAGCGTTTGCCCGGCGACGAAGGAGGTAATGATCAGATCGTCGATCGAGAGCAGGAAGCAGAGCATACAGGCGCCGATGATGCCGGGCAGGATGAGCGGGAAGGTCACGGTCCAGAACGCCACCCAGGGTGTGGCGCCAAGGTCCGCTGCGGCGCGGTCCAGCGCACGGTCGAGCCCGGAAACGCGGGCGCGGATCACCACCACCGCGAAGGCGAGATTGAAGGCCACGTGCGCGATGAAGATCGTCAGGAGCCCGCGCGGCAGGTTTAAGGCCAGAAACAGCGAGAGTAGCGAGGCACCGACCACCACAGCGGGTGCGGCGATATCCGCGAAGATCACGAGATCCGTTGCGCTTTTGCCCCAGTACCGGTAGCGCGCCAGGGCCAAAGCGAGCGGTGTGCCGATAATGGATGAAATAACGGCACTGCCCACCGCCACTTCCAGTGAATGGATGAGCGCGCTGGTCAGGTCCTGAATGCCGAAAGCATCGCGGTAATTGGCAAAGGTAAAGTGCAGCCAGTTGAGCGCGATGCGCCCCTCCGGGGCGTAGTTGAAGCTGAACACCACCATCACGCCGATGGGCAGCATGGTGTAGATGATCATCGCCCAGGTGAAGCAGGCGAGAATCCGCTCGCCCAGGCGGCTGGGTTTAAAGGCGGACGGCATGGGTGAAGTTGTGCCGCTCATGCCGCATACTCCTGAATGGCTTCGGTGCCGAACGCCTTGGAGTAAAGCAAAATGGCGATCATCAGCATCAGCATCAATATTGAGGAGAGCGCCGCGGCCATCGGGTAATCCTGGTTCTCAAAGAACGAATCCTGGATGATATTGCCGATCATGTAGGTGCCTGGTCCACCGAGCAGTGCGGCGTTCACGAAATCGCCCACATTCGTTACGAACACCAGCAGGAAGCCCGCGAACACGCCCGGGGCTGAGAGCGGCAGAATGATCTTCATGAAGGCGGTGGCCGGGGAGGCGTAAAGGTCGTTCGCTGCGCGTACCAGCCGGCGGTCGATCTTCTCCAGCACCACGTAGAGCGGCAGCACGTAATAGGCGAAGGAATTATACACCAGCCCGCCGATTACCGCCCATTGTGTTGAGAGCAGATGGAAGCTTTGCGGCAACAATCCGATGGCCTTCAGCGGTCCGAACAGGAAGCCTTGGTCTGAGAGAATGAACTCCCACGCCAGCACGCGGATGACGAAGGACACAAAGAACGGCAGCATGATGAGAAACAAATAGGTGCTTTTATGCCGGCCGCCGTAAAACGCGATCCAGTAGGCCACGGGATAAGAGATTGCCAGTGTGATCACGGTCGATGCTGTTCCGTACCAGAAAGATCGCACGAACGCGTCTTCATAGGTCGTGAAGCCGGTGACGAATTCCTGGAAATTATCGGATATGGTGTAGCCGGTGAGCGGGTTGCCCACCGCCAGCGCCATGCCCAGCATCGAGGCAAGCGGGATGATAAAGAATACGACGAGATACACCCAGCTCGGCAGGCTGAGCAGATAGGGAGCCAGTTTTCCGCGCAGCTGCCGCATGGGGTATCTCCGTCTCAGCCCTGAACGACCGGGTTAAAGATGTTCAGCCATTGCTGATACTCGGCATAGCTTGTGAAGGCGCGGAATTCATGCGCCCTGGCAAGCTCGTCTTCGGGTGGGAAAACGAGCGGTGAATTACCCACCGCAGGATCCTTGATGACGTTCAGGATATAATCCTGCGCTGCCGGAACAGGGCAGATATAGTTCACATAATCTTCGACAAGGCCAGCCACTTCCGGCGTATAGTAGTAATTCATCCAGTCTAGCGACGAGAGCGGATTCTTCGCCCCAATGGGGATGCACATGTTGTCATGCCAGATGGTACAACCTTCCTTGGGCACCACGAATTTGAGATCCTTGTAGCCCGAGGAATTGGCCTGATAGATATCGCCGGACCACGCCATAGTAATCCAGATATCGCCATTTTCCAGCGCTTTGATGTAGCTCTGGTCGTAATATTGCCGCACCAGCCCTTGGGCTTTCTGTTCCTGCAGCACGGCAGCGGCCTTTTGCCAGTCCGCGGGCGTGGAGGTTGTGGGGTTGATGCCCAGCTTATACATACCAAAAGAACCAATTTCGTTGACATCAGACATCATGCCAATGTGGCCAGCGAAGGCCGGGTCCCACAGATCATCGATGCTGGTGATCTCGCGCTTGGTGAGCTTGGGGTTATAACCGATACCGGTGAGGCCGGACTGCCACACCATGGAATGCTTGTTGCCAGGATCATAGGGCGGGTTCTTCACGCTGGCGCTGGCGTATTTGTCGAAATTCGGCACTTTTTCGCGCCAGAGGGGAATCAGCCAATTCTGCATCAGCATTTCGGTGAGGTACCAGCCATCGGTCATCACGATCATATCATAGCCGGTCGGCGCGCCTGATTTCAGCACCGGTGCAATCGTCGCGTAGAAGGAAGGGTCGTCTTGAATAACTTCGCGATAACTCACCTTTATGCCGGTCTGTTTGGTGAAGGCATTGAGGGT
>JAGWZS010000100.1 GCA_018971905.1 Rhodospirillales bacterium
GCCAGCACATCCAGCTTGGAGAGCTTCACCCGGGTGGCCAGCGGGTCGCCATGGCGCAGCCTGGCGGTGAGCCGGTTGGCCAGCGCGCAAATAATCGCGGTTTCAATCCGCAACCGGCGGGATTTCACGCGGCTGGGCAACGCGGCGGCCTCGCGGTTCAGGGCTTCCGTGGCGTCCAGCATTTTGTCGAACACGGCGCGCAGGGCGGGAACTGTTTCGGGCCGGGCGATGTCGTCCGTGGTCAGGCCGGCTTCGCGCAGCCAGTCCTGCGGGATGTAGCAACGGTCCAGCTCGCGCAGATCCTTGGCGCAGTCCTGCAAATGGTTGAGCACCTGCAGGGAGGCGCATAGTGCGTCCGACGGGCCCCAGCTGTCGTGAGATTCGCCATGCACGTCCAGCACATAGCGGCCTACCGGGGCGGCGGAGTAGCGGCAATAGTGCAGCAGCTCGGCCCAGTTTTCGTAGCGCAGCTTGGTCACATCCTGCCGGAAGGCCACCAGCAGCTCGCGCGCATGGGCGGCGGGCACACCGGATTCGGCCAAGGACTGGCGCAGCCTTGTGGCACTCACACTCCCTGTATCCTGCGCGCCGGTCAGCACCGCTTCCATCGCGTCCAGCCGGGCGATTTTTTCCTCGGGCGGCAGGGTTGGGCTGTCCGAAATGTCGTCCGCGTTGCGGGCGAAAGCATAATAAGCGTGCACTCGCGTCCGCATGGGCTCGGCAATGAGCAGCGAGGCGACGGGGAAATTCTCGTCCCCTTTATCCTTGCCAGACCAGGCTTCCACGCTTTTGCCGCTCTTGGCGCGGTTGGGGGCGGTGTTGTCGTTGGCGATCATGAGGGCTCCCCGGCATAGGCGCGGTTTTTCCATTTGGCGCCAGCGCCGCGCCAGTGATTCACCGCCGAGCCGATGGTGGCGGCCATGTAGAACAAGGCGATGCCGGGCAGGGCGACGGCATAGGCGCGGTTCACCTTATAGCGGTCCAGAGTCGGGAAGTAGGTGAGCGCCGCGATGGCCCAGATGGCCAGCCCCAGGGCCGCGCGCCAGCCAAAGCCGGTGCAGAGCGTGGCGAAGGGGAAGACCAGCCACACCAGCGCCAGCCCGATGATGGTGCCGGCGAGGATGACTGGCGAATAGCGCAATTGGGTGAAGGCAGTGCGGGCGATCATGTCCCATATATCCTTCAGGTTCGGGTACGGGCGGATGGAGGTGGCGAGCCCGGAATGGCCGAGATAGACCGGGCCGGTTTTCTTCACCTTCGAGGCCAGGGTTACGTCGTCGATCAACGCGCCCTGCATCGCCTCCAGCCCGCCGATGCGCTCCAGCGCCGCGCGTTTGATCAGCACCGTGCCGCCCGCCGCCGCCGCGACGCGCGACCGAGGGTCATTCACCTTCGTGAAGGGGTAGAGCATCTGGAAGAAATAGATGAAGGCGGGGATGAGGAGTTTCTCCGGCAGGGAGGTGCAGTTCAGCCGCACCATCTCGGAGACCATCTCCAGCCGGTCCGTCTCCAGTTTCGCCACCAGCGTGGCGAGGTGGCGCGGGTCGTGGGTGATGTCCGCGTCCGCGAACAAAATCATGGATGCTGAGCTTGCCGCCACACCCTGGGAGAGCGCCCAGAGCTTGCCGGACCAGCCAAGGGGTTTTTCCTGCCCGGTGAGGATGCTCAGGCGCTCATGCACGCCCGCCGCAGCTGCCGTGCCGTCGGTTGAATTATCGTCCACCAGGATGACGCGGAAAGTTCCGGGATAATCCTGCGCCACCAGCGAGGCGATGACCGGGGCGATGGTTGCCACCTCATCCCGGGCGGGGATGATGATGTCCACATCTGGCGCCTCTTGCGGCATGGCGGGGGTGAGTTCGGGTGCTGAATCCCAGAAGCGGCCATGGAAAAAGGCAAGGTAGAGCCAGATGGCGAAAGCGAGCAGCAGGATCATGCAAGCATTCCTTCCTTGCGGAACCAGATGAGCGCGTCCTCCACTGCCCGTGCGGCGGGGCGGGGGGTGTAGCCCAGCTCGGTTTTGGCCTTTTCCGACGAGAAAAACATCTTTTTCCGCGCCATGTGCAGGATGTCGGGGGTCATCAACGGGGTTTTGCCGGTGCGTTCGGCGATGCGCTCCATCACCCAGGCCAGCGGCATCAAGGGTGCCACCGGCAGGCGCAGCCTCGGCGCCTTGCGCCCGCTATGTGCTGCCACCAGGGCCAGCAGGTCACGCAGCATCAGATCCTCGCCGCCGAGAATATAGCTCTCACCCCGGCGGCCTGTCTTCAGCGCCAGAAGATGCCCGGCCGCCACATCGTCCACATGCACCAGGTTCAGCCCGGTATCCACATAGGCGGGCATTTTGCCCCGCGCGGCGTCCAGCACCATCTGGCCGGTGGGGGTGGGCTTGATGTCCCCCGGACCTACGGGGGTGGAGGGATTCACGATCACGATGTTCTGCGCCTGCGCCAGTTCTCGCACGCCCTGCTCTGCATCGTATTTGCTCAGCTTGTAGGCGCCCACATGATGCTCGGGCTTGATCGGCGTTGCCTCGGTGGCGGGCGTGCCATCGGCTGTCAACCCAAGGGCGGCGACGGAGCTGGTATAGACCGAGCGCTCCACCCCCGCCTTCGCGGCCGCGCGCAGCAGGGCCAGCGTGCCATCTATGTTCACTTTGCGCATCGCGGCCACATCCGGCACCCAGAGCCGGTAATCCGCCGCCACATGCAGCAGGTAGCGGCAGCCTTGCAGCGCGGCAGGAAAGCTCGCGGGGTCGGCAAGGTCGAGATATGCCACCTCCGCCTCCAGCCCGGTGAGGTTACTCCGGCTGGACCCGCGCCGGGCGGTGACGCGCAGCTTATAGCCAGCAGCCCTTGCCGCGCGGGCCACGGCCGCGCCCACAAACCCGGTCGCCCCTGTCACCAGCACCAGATCGTCTTGCGCCACTCTTTTTAACCCCGTGTTGTTCTGCCACCCCGCCAGGGCCATATACCCGCCAGGACGCAGCTTGTAGAACCTATTGCAGCTTTTGGCGCAACATTGAGGATGCAGATGTACGATCTTCCCCTTGCCCCGACCGAAACCGCGGCCAGTGAAGAGGAGGTGATCTCCGCAGATTTTCAGGCGCGCCATTGGGTGTTTCCAGAGCCTGGCGCGATCAAGGTGGGGTCTGAGGCGCATTACCGTATGTTTACGGCCTTGCTGGGCGCCACCTACAACCCCTACAAACCCGCCGTGCTGGACTGGCCGAAGCTGGACGCGGACACGCTGAGGCGCATCACCTCCCTGCCGATCTGGGATATCGCGGTGCAGACGGAGATCAAAGCGGCGGCGCGGATCGCCTTTTATTCCCAGACCGTGCCGCACGAGGCGTTGCGCGCGGCGCTGCTGCACATGGCCGGTGAGGAGGCGAGGCATAAGGATGTGCTCTCCCGCCTGGTGGCGGCCTATGACATTTCGATGGAACCTGAGCCCTATTACGCCTTGCCGAACGACGCGGAGTGGGGCTGGCTGGTGACCGGTTTCTCTGAATGTATCGACAGTTTCTTCGCTTACGGGCTGTTCGAGATGGCCAAGCGTTCCGGCTATTTCCCTGAAAAACTGGTGGAGACCTTCGAGCCTGTGGTGCAGGAGGAAGGACGGCATATTCTGTTCTTCGCCAATTGGTTGGCCTGGCACCGGGCGAATCTGCCCTGGCACCGGCGGGTATTCTTCGAGCTGAAAGTGTGGGCGGTGTGGGGGTTCTTGATCTATGAGCGGATCGGCATCGCCAAGGATGTGGACGGGCTGGAAGGGGCGGATGCCAATTTCACCATGAACGGTTCTGCCGCGCTGAACGAAAACATGGATCCAGCGGCATTTTTGGCAATTTGCCTGGAAGAGGATAAGAAGCGCATGGCAGGCTACGATTTGCGCCTTAAGCGCCCCACCACGATGCCGTTTCTGGGGCGCATGGGCTTAACCGCCCTGCGCTTGAAGCAACGCATCATGGGGCGCTGAACATTTCCTTGTCTGGTAAAAATAAACTTGTCCCCGCCGCGCTCACGCTGGCGGGTTTGGCGGTCGTCACAGGTCTGGTGATTTATTACGGGGCAGGAGGCGTGCTGCGCGCACTCACCTCGGTTAGTGCCGCCGGGCTGGCGGGGTATATCGCGGCACAACTTGCCCTGTTGCTGGGCCTTGGTGGAAGTTGGCGCCTATTGCTGCGGTCGCGCCAGAAGGGGTCGTTTCTGCTCTGTGTCTGGGGGCGGGCGGTGCGCGACGCCACGGGGGAGTTTCTGCCCTTTTCGCAGGTGGGCGGCTATGTGCTGGGGGCCAGGGTGATCAGGCTTGGCGGGGTGGCCACGGCGGATGCCGTTGCCTCGACGCTGGGGGATGTGACCACCGAATTTCTGGCCCAGCTGGTTTTTGTTGGCATCGGGTTGGTGCTGCTGGCGCATAAGGTTCCCCATTCCGAGTTGCTGATGCCGGTGAGCATCGGGCTTGCGGTGGCGGTGGCGCTGGGCGTGGGGCTGATTGTGGCGCAACGCGGGTCTGGCACCAAGCTGTTCAGCGCCCTGGCGTTGCGCATCGCGGGCACCACAGGGCAGGGAACGGTAGGCCATTTTGAGCGGCTGCAAGCCACGCTGGATAACATGTACACCCAGCATTACCGGCTGGCGTGTGCGGCGTTTGTGCACCTGCTCTGCTGGCTTGGCACCGGCACGGCGTCTTACATCGGGTTTCAGGCGCTGGGCGTGAACCTCACCTGGCCGGATGCCGTGTGCATCGAGGCTATGCTCCATGCCATCATGGCGCTGGCCTTCTTCATTCCTGGCCGCGTGGGCGTGCAAGAGGCCGCCTACACGCTACTGGGCGGGCTGTTCGGCATCCCGCCGGATATCGCCTTGTCACTCTCTTTGTTGCGCCGGGCGAGAGATTTCATCATCGCCGTGCCGGTGTTGGTTGTATGGCAGGGGCTGGAGGCACGGCAGCTTAAGGTGAACATGAATGCCGGGTGAACTTCCTGAAACGGCGCTTGCCGGGTAAACGTCTGCCGCCCATCTCCTGGACAGACTAAATTTAAGGAGGCGCAATCATGTCAATTCTCGGGTGGATCGTACTTGGCCTTATTGCCGGCTGGATCGCCAGCCATATTGTGGATAATGGCGGCCGCGGCCCAGTGATTGACATTGTTCTGGGTATCGTCGGCGCGCTGGTGGGCGGCTGGATCTTCGCCGCGCTGGGCGCCGTGCCGGTGACTGGTTTCAACCTGTGGTCGCTGTTTGTCTCGGTTGTTGGCGCGGTGGTCGTGCTGGTCATCTACCACGCCATTGCCGGGCGGCGGGCTTTGTAGCCTCTTCTCATACGTAACGCGGAAAAGGGGGCTTGTGCCCCTTTTTCCTTGGGTGGGTTGAAAAGTGCCGTCTTGCCGCTGGCGCCGCCGCGGGATAACGCTCTGCCATGCAAGCCAAACTCTGGACCGCGCGGCTCGTGTTTTTCATGGCGGGCATTGGCATTACGGTCTGGGCGATCGTCATTCCCTACGTCAAAATTCGGTTTCATTTGGGAGACGGCACGCTCGGCCTGGTGCTGCTGGCCGGTGGCACGGGCGGTGTTTCGGTGATGCCGCTGGCGGGCATGGCGGTGGCGCGCTGGGGCAGCCGTAATTGCATTATTGGCACGGCGTTGCTGATGTGCCTGCTGTTGCCGGCTCTTGGCGCCGCGCCCTCGCCACTGGTGTTCACTGCCCTTCTGTTCATCTACGGCGCGAATTTCGGCACGCTTGATGTGGCGATCAATGCTCAGGGCGCGGTGGTGGAGGCGCTGTCCGGCCGGCTGCATATGTCTGGTTTCCACGCCTGCTACAGCCTGGGCACACTGGCCAGCGCGCTGGTGGCCAGTCTGATGCTAAAGCTGGGTGGCACGGTGCCGATGCTGTGTGTGTTCAGCGCCGCGGCGGTATTGGCCGGGTTGACGCAATGTTTCCGCCTGGTGCCAAAAAGCGGCGATGCCCCGCCTGCTGACCGGCATTTTGCCCGGCCAAACCGCCGGGCGCTTGTTCTGGGCTTCTGTTGTTACGCTGCCTTCATGACCGAAGGCGCCTGCACGGATTGGAGCGCTATTTTCCTGCGGTTTGCGCGCCACATGGCGATTGATGAAGCGACACTGGGTTATGCCGCCTTCGCGGTGATGACGGCGCTGGCACGGCTCACCGGAGACCGGCTGGCCATGCGGCTGGGGCAACCGGCGGTGTTACGCCTGGGGGTGGCGCTGGGGGTGGTGGGGTTTGCTTTGGCCATTCTGGTTCATTCCGGGCTTGCCGGGGTTATCGGCTTTGGGCTGGTGGGGTTTGGCACCGGCAACATGGCGCCGCTGCTGTTCAGCGCGGCGTCGCGGGTGCCGGGCATGGCGGCGCATCATTCCATGCCCGCCGTGGTGGCCATCGGCTATGCCGGATTCCTCACAGGGCCGGTGATGATCGGGTTTGTATCCAGCCATGCGGGTCTGGGTGCCGCCTTCGGGGTGGATGCGGTGCTGCTGGGCCTGGCTTTTGGGGGGGCGCGCGCTGTGGCTTAGAGCGGTATGAGATTAAGTTTGCTCATACCCTGCGCTGGCGAAGTAATTTTTGCATTCCTGTGGTTTGATGGTTTCGAGTGCTTTTGAGATTGCGTCTGAGACGGCCTGTTTGGTTCTGGCCTGTGCCTCCCGCATGTGATG
>JAGWZS010000101.1 GCA_018971905.1 Rhodospirillales bacterium
ACAGCACCGTCCTCCAGCCGCACCACAGCGGCATCCGCGCCGCGTTCGGCCACGGTGCCCGGAATGAGATTCGAGGCGCCAAGAAAAGAGGCAACAAACTCCGTTGCCGGATGGTCGTAAACCTCCGCCGGGGTGCCCACCTGCTCAATCCTGCCCTTGGACATCACCGCCAGCCGGTCGCTCATTGCCATGGCTTCTTCCTGATCATGCGTGACGAACAGGAAGGTGATGCCAATTTCGTTCTGAATTCGTTTCAGTTCGATCTGCATCTGCTTGCGCAGTTTCAAATCCAAGGCGCCCAGGGGTTCGTCCAGCAGCAGCAGCTTGGGTTTGTTCACCAGCGCCCTGGCCAGGGCTACGCGCTGCGCCTGTCCGCCGGAAAGCTGGCCTGGCTTGCGTTTGGCGAAGTCGCTCAAATCCACCAGCGCCAGCATGTCGCGTACGAGGGTTTCGATCTCGCTTTTTGGCAGCCCCTTGCGCCGCAGCCCGAAGGCGACGTTTTCAAAAATGCTGAGGTGCGGAAACAGGGCATAGGATTGGAATACCGTGTTCACATTCCGCTTATACGATGGCTGGCGGCTTACATCTTCGCCGCCAAGGTAAATGGCCCCGCCGGTAGGGGCCTCAAAGCCGCCGATCATTGAAAGTGTGGTGGACTTTCCGCAACCCGAGGGGCCAAGCAGCGAGAAAAACTCTCCGCCCCTGATGGTGAGAGAGATGTCGTCCACGGCTGTCCAGCTTCCGAATTGTTTGGTGACGTGTTCCAGCCTTACATCGTGGCGGTTGGAAGGGGCAGCATTCATGCAAAAGCTCCGGCTTTCGTGGGGGCAGGCATAGCGGCCTCCCGCGGCATGGCCTGCGGGACGATATTTGCTGTCGGCAGCATCCGCCTATAGCCGCTGAGATGAAAAATGTGGCAGGCGCGGGCACGATCCGCCGGAGCCGCCTCGGCCGGCAAACGCCAAACCCATGTGTTTAGTTTCTTGCTCGGCCTCAAACCGAAATCCTCTCCGGCTGTGGTTGGAGTATAACGGCCATCTTGCGTAAATGTCATTGACTTTCGAGCGCATCTTGGGCGCAATTTCTATTTTTTGGCGGATTTTCCGGGCGGTGGATGCTACTGGCGGGGTCATGCTGGTAGAGTTAGGCAAATTTCGTGCCGAAAAATGACAGAAGGCATGACCATCTGGCTGCTAACATTTTCTTAAACAGTTCAAGTCAAACTGGGCAGGGTATCATCATGTGGCGAGGAGAGCGGTAAAAAGGTGGGCGGGTTTTATTTGCCTGGGCTGCTGCTGTGGGCGAGCCGGTTCGATGGGGCTTTGGTCGTGCTGGCGGCGCTGGTCTGCCTAACCGGCTCTTACACCGTTCTGGTTGTGTTGCGCCGCGCCGGCATGGTTCAGGGCCGGTGGCGGCTTTTCTGGCTTTTGTTGTTGTGTTTGTCCTTTGGGGGGAATGTCTGGGCCACACACTTCATCGCTATGCTCGCCTTTAACCCAGGCATACCCATTTATTATGATACCGCGCGCACGGCGCTTTCCATTCTGGCGGCGGTGCTGGGCGCGCTGCCGGCCTTTGCGCTGCTGCTGTGGCGCCCGGCAATGCGCTTTGCCTGGGCCGTGGCCGGGGGGCTGCTGGGCGTCGCCATTGGGACCATGCATTTCATCGGTATGTCGGCGATGAAGCTTTGTGGGGGTTTTAGCTACAATCCGGCCTTCGTGGTGGCGAGCCTGGTTTGCGGCGTGATGGCGTCGGCGCTTTCCATGCGCGCCGTGCGCCGCACGGATGTTGCAGGCTTGATAGAGGCCAGCCTTTTGCTTGCGGCCGCTATCTGCGGCCTGCATTTCATCGCCATGGCCGGGCTGGAAATTGCTTCGGTCAATTTAGTGCATGTGAATGTGGTGATCCTTAGCCCTGAGCGAGATAACCTCGCTGCCGCCATTGCGGCGGTCAGTTTGCTGCTGCTGGTTGCATCGCTGATCAGCGCCGCCACGGATGCCAAGCTGGTGGAGCGCCAGCTTGAAGCAAAGCGCCTCTGGCATCTTTCCCGGCATGATGACCTGACGGGCTTGCTGAATCGCCGTGGCTTGCGCGAGCGTCTGTCCAGCATGACGGGGGAGCCGCTTGTGCTGATCAGCATCGGGCTGGCGCGATTGAAGCCGGTGGACGATTTGTTTGGGCGTGAGGTGGTGGACAAGCTCTTCCGCCAAGCGGCGCAACGGCTCACGGCCAACCTTACGCCGGGAGACATTCTGGCCATGCCGGCCGGGGAAGAGTTCGTGGTGCTACGCAAGCAAGGAGGAGCCGCTGAGGACTCGTTGGCCCTTGCGCAACATCTGATCGGCTGCCTGTCGGAACCATTCGAGATCGACGGTGTGACCGTGCAGATTGGCGCCTGCGCTGGGCTGGTTTGCAGTGAAGGCAGCGGAGAGGGTGCCGAGTCGCTATTGAGTGCGGCCGATATCGCGCTGCGCGAGGCCAAGGCCGCCGGGGCCGGGCAGGCGCGGCATTTCACCATGGCGATGAGCGCCCGGTTGCTGCGCCGCCACCAGCTTGAGCAGGAATTTGAGGCCGCGCTGCGCAACCGGGAGTTTCTGCTCTTTTTCCAGCCGCTGTTTGATTGCCGCAGCCTGACGCTGCGCGGCTTTGAGGCGCTGGCCCGCTGGCAACACCCGGAGCGCGGCATGATCGGGCCAGATGAATTCATTCCTGTTGCCGAGGCGGGAGGGATGATCACGGCATTGGGCGAATATGTGCTGGAAGAAGCCTGTCGGGTGGCCTGCACCTGGCCAGAGGAGCTGCGTGTTGCGGTCAATCTCTCGCCCGTGCAGCTCAAAAACCCGGCCCTGCCGGCGAAAATCTTGGCGGCGCTGGCACGCAGCGGGCTGGCGCCGCACCGGCTGGAGTTGGAGCTGACCGAGGGGGCAATGCTGGAGCAAACCGCGGAGGTTCAGCTCAGCCTTGCCGCGTTGAGAGATAGCGGTATCGGCTTTGCCATTGACGATTTCGGGGCTGGCTACTCCAGCCTCAGCTATCTGCACCGCTTCTCCTTCGAGCGGCTGAAGATCGACAAATCTTTCACCCGCGAGATCACCGCCAGCCCGGATGCGCGGATCATCACCGGCGCCATCATCGGCCTGGGTGCGGCTCTTGGTATGGCGGTATTAGCCGAAGGGGTGGAGACGGAGGCGCAGCTCAACATTCTGCGCAAGGCCGGTTGCGGCCAGGTGCAAGGTTTTCTGCTGGGCAGGCCGATGCCGGAGCGCGAGGTGTTCAACCTGCTGGACCGCGTGGCCAAAGCGGGCGGGCGGGCGGTGCCAGCCCTGGGTTAAAGCCGGGCCAGGGCGTTATCCACTTCAGCAGCCAATTCAGAGTCTGCACATGGCAGCCGCCAGACTGGCTGCGCCGTGCCTGGTATTGAAATTTCAACAAAATTTTCCTGGAAACCATGGTCAGACTGCATAAGCACCGTATGCTGGCCCAAGGCCGAGCTGGGTAAAATTTCTGCCCGTATCCTGCCGTTCTGCGGGCAAGCCAGAAACACCAGCTTGCGTTCATGGTCCATGGCCAGGCCCACGCCGCGGTTCAGGAAGCTTTCATCGGGGGTAAAGGGGCGGCGCTGCCGCACCAGTGCCGCCTGTAGCCGCGCCTGTTTTCCTTGCAATCCGCGGGTTTTCACCCATTCGCCTACGCGCACCCAGAAACGGGTTGGCAAGGCGGCCACGGCACAAAGCAGAAGCGTGATTATAATGAACAGCCAGTGAAAAATCATACCGCCACTCCGTGAATCAGCCGGGCATTGCCGCGCCGACGCTGCAGCGGGGCGCAGCGCTTGTTTATGCGAGAAACCGGCCGTTGAACAAGATTGGCGGCACGGTAAACCGGCTCTGACTAGCCCCATGGCGGCGCGGTGGATATGTCTGCGTAACTATGCTTGAACCTAGAGACCTTTCGCCACGCCGGATTGTCATGACCCAGCTTCTTTCCCTCATTGTGCCGCTTTATAACGAAGAAGAAACAGTTGGTTTTTTCGCCGCGTCGGTGCGGCCGGTACTGGAAGCGATTCCAGATATGCAATGGGAGATCATCTGCGTTGACGATGGCAGCCGGGACGCCACTCTGCCCCGCCTGCTGGAATTGGCCGCAGCCGAACCGCGCATCCGGGTGGTGGAGCTTTCCCGCAATTTCGGCAAGGAGGCCGCACTTACGGCGGGGCTGGAGGCAGCGCGGGGCGATGCGGTGATTCCGATTGATGCTGACCTGCAAGACCCGCCGGAGCAGATATTGCCGATGGTTGCCGCCTGGCGAGGTGGGGCGGAGGTTGTGCTTGGCCGACGAATCGACCGCTCAACCGACACCGTCCTGAAACGCGGAACCGCCTCGTTGTTCTACAGGCTAAACCGCTCGATCTCAAACATAGAACTACCTGAAAATGTTGGAGATTTTAGGCTTATGGACCGTGCAGTGGTGGAGGCATTGAAACGCCTGCCAGAGCGGCAGCGGTTCATGAAGGGCCTGTTCGCCTGGCTTGGCTTCAAAACGGTGGTAATCGACTATGCCCGAACGCCCAGGGCAGCGGGCAAAAGCAAATTCTCAGGGTTCAAATTATGGAATTTCGCGTTGGAGGGTTTTACCAGCTTCTCTACCACGCCGCTGAAAATATGGACCTATCTGGGAGCTTTGGGGGCTGCTATTGCGCTGCTCTACGCCGTGTTCATCATGGTAAGAACGCTCATGTTCGGCAATGAAGTGCCAGGTTATGCCTCGCTTTTTATCGCGGTGACGTTTTTTGGCAGCGTTCAGCTCATCAGTATTGGCGTGCTGGGTGAATATATCGGCCGCATTTATATGGAAACAAAGCAGCGCCCTATTTATATCGTTCGCAAGTTTCATAATTTCTGACAGTCTCAGCGGGGTGCAGCCTGCATTTGCAGGTGTGTTCCGCCTCGTGACGGCAGCATGAAGCTGGGCTATGCAGATGGTAATGATACTGCAAGCCTTCCGTTTCCGCCGCATATTGCCGGTGTTTAGCCTCGCGGCGCTGCTGGCGGGTTGCGCTGCGCAGCCGGTATCGCATCCTCTGCCGGATACCACGGTCAATGACCTGCAGGCGACGGCTCACGCCGCCTATCGGCAAGGTTTTGAGGCCGGTCGGCGTTATCAGCGCGAGGTGGATTGGCGGCGGCAGGAAGCGAGCAAGGCGGCCACTCTCAAACAGCCGCCGGCGCCGCCACCACCCCCCCCGCCGGAGGCGGCAACCACGGCACCCGCCGCGCCTCAGGCTTTGCCTGCTCCGCTGTCGCCATCTTCCAGCTACACAACCTCCGGCCCCGCACAGCCGCTGCAATAAACAGTCGGACGCTTGAACCAAGGCGGCGCCTGGGCCAAACAGCCCGCATGGCGCCGCCCCTTTTACTTCTTACGGATATCTCCATCACCCTCGGCTCCGCGCCGCTTTTGGAAAAAGCCACGCTCTCGGTTGGCGCGGGAGAGCGGATCTGCCTTGTCGGCCGTAATGGCTCAGGCAAATCCACGCTGCTGAAAATCGCTTCGGGCGAGGTGCCGTTTGATGGCGGGACGCGGTTTTTCCAGCCCGGGGCGACCATGCGCTATCTGCCGCAGGAGCCGGATCTCTCCGCCTTCGCCAATGTGATGGAGTACGTGCTGGCCGGGCTGGGGCCGAATGATAATGAATACCGCGCCCGCTATTTGCTGGGCGAGTTGGGGCTCTCCGGCGATGAAAAACCTGCCTACCTTTCGGGCGGTGAGGCGCGCCGCGCCGCGCTGGCCCGCACGCTGGCGCCCGAGCCTGACCTGCTGCTGCTGGACGAGCCGACCAACCATCTGGATTTACCTGCGATCGAATGGCTGGAGGGGGAGCTGAAGTCGCTTTCCTCCGGGCTGGTACTCATCTCTCACGATCGGCGCTTTCTGGAAAACCTTTCCCGCGCCATGGTCTGGCTGGACCGCGGGCAGGCCAAGCGGCTGGTCAAAAGCTTCGTGCATTTCGAGGCTTGGCGCGACGAGGTGCTAGAGCAGGAGGAGCAGGAATTCCACAAGCTGGGCCGCAAGATCGCCCGCGAGGAAGATTGGCTGCGCTATGGCGTTACAGCGCGGCGCAAGCGCAACGTGAAGCGCCTGGCCGGGCTGCACAGCCTGCGGGCTGAACGGCGGAATTTCACCCATAAGCTTGGGCTGGCCAAGCTAGCGACACTAGATGCCGCCACCTCCGGCAAGATTGTGGTGGATGCCGATGGCATTTCCAAAGCCTTTGGCAAACCGATCGTCGATAACCTCACCTTCCGGGTGTTGCGCGGGGACCGTTTAGGCATTGTCGGCCCCAACGGCGCTGGCAAATCCACGCTGCTGAAGCTGATCCTCGGCCAGTTGGAACCAGATGCGGGGCAGGTAAAGCTGGGCACGGCGCTGGAAGTGGTCACGCTGGACCAGCAACGCGCGGATTTGAACCCCAACGCCTCGCTGGCGGATACGCTCACCGGCGGCAATAGCGACCAGGTGGTGGTGGGCGGCCAGGCGCGGCACGTGATCGGCTATATGAAGGATTTCCTGTTCAAGCCGGAACAGGCGCGCACGCCGGTGGGCACGCTCTCAGGCGGAGAGCGTGGGCGGTTG
>JAGWZS010000102.1 GCA_018971905.1 Rhodospirillales bacterium
TGAAAGGCGCGTTGGCCCGGCTGGAACGCGCCCTGGGGCAGTTCATGCTGGACACCCATACCAGCGAGTTCGGCTATTCCGAAACCGCGGTGCCGCTGCTGGTGAACGACGCAACCATGTACGGCACCGGCCAATTGCCGAAATTCGCCGAGGATTTGTTCGCCACCACCGATGGCCGCTGGCTGATCCCCACCGCCGAGGTGCCGCTGACCAATCTGGCCGCCGGAGAGCTTATTCCAGCGGCGAAGCTGCCAATGCGCATGACCGCCCTTTCTTACTGCTTCCGTTCCGAGGCTGGTTCAGCAGGGCGTGACGTGCGCGGTATGTTGCGCCAGCACCAGTTCAGCAAGGTGGAGCTGGTAAGCATCACCACCCCGGAGCAAAGCTGGGACGAGCATGAGCGCATGACCCGCGCTGCCGAGACGGTGCTGGAACGGCTTGGCCTGCCATACCGGCGGATGCTGCTGTGCGCGGGCGATACAGGGTTTTCAGCGGCCAAAACATATGATCTGGAAGTCTGGATGCCAGGGCAGGGCACGTACCGGGAAATTTCCTCCTGCTCCAACACGCTGGCGTTCCAGGCGCGGCGAATGAATGCCCGCTACCGCCCGGGTGAGGGCAAGCCGGAGTTCGTGCATACGCTGAATGGCTCCGGCCTGGCGGTGGGCCGGGCGTTGATCGCCGTGATGGAGACGTATCAGAACGAGGATGGCTCCATTACGGTACCCGAAGTCCTGCGGCCTTACATGGGCGGGTTGGAGCGCATTGCCGCCGCCTGAGCCATGGCGCGATTTCGTTGACAGGGTTGCGGTGCCTTTGCATGGTCCGCCGCATATTTTGAGGGAAGAACGATGAGCATTGATCTGATAGCCGCCATTGAGGCCGCCTGGGAAAACCGGGCCAATATCTCGCCCGCCACCGATGGCGGCGAGCGCGCGGCGATTGAGGCGGCTTTGGCATTGCTGGACGCCGGCAAGGTGCGCGTGGCGGAGCCAACGGCCGCTGGCTGGGTGGTGAACCAGTGGCTCAAGCAGGCGGTGCTGCTTTCCTTCAGGTTGCACGCCAACGCGCTGCAAGGTGGCGCCGGTGGTGCGCCGGTGTTCGACAAGGTGGCAGTGAAGTTCGCGGGCTGGGATGAGACACGGTTTGCTGATGCCGGCTTTCGCGCCGTGCCGGGTGCGGTTGTACGCCGCTCCGCCTATATCGCGCCCGGCGTGGTGCTGATGCCAAGTTTCGTGAACGTGGGGGCCTATGTGGGCGAGAACACGATGATCGACACCTGGTCCACTGTTGGCTCCTGCGCGCAGATTGGCAAGAACTGCCATATCTCCGGTGGTGTTGGCATTGGTGGCGTGCTGGAGCCGCTGCAGGCAAACCCGGTGATTATCGAGGATGATTGCTTTATCGGCGCGCGGTCCGAGGTGGCGGAAGGCGTGATCGTGGGGCAGGGGGCAGTACTTTCCATGGGCGTGTTCCTTGGGGCTTCCACGCGCATTGTAGACCGTGAGACCGGTGAGATTTTCTACGGCAAGGTGCCGCCCTATTCGGTGGTGGTGCCAGGCACTCTGCCGGGCAAGACGCCAACGTCCCCCAGCCTTTCCGCTGCGATCATCGTGAAACGTGTGGATGCGCAGACGCGTTCCAAAACCTCCATCAACGAGCTGCTGCGCGCGTGATTTCCGCCCCCGCTCTGCTGCGTGACCTGCTGCGCTGCCCTTCCGTGACCCCGGCGGATGCCGGGGCGCAAGGTGTGCTGATCGGCGCGCTGGAGGGGCTGGGGTTCGAAGTGACGAAACTGCGTTTTGGCGAGATCGAGAATTTCTTCGCCGAACGCAAGGGGGCGGGAAAACATCTCTGCTTCGCAGGCCATACGGATGTTGTGCCGCCTGGCGAAGGGTGGTCCCACGGCCCGTTTGCGGGCGATGAGCAGGATGGCGTGTTGTATGGCCGGGGCGCTGTTGACATGAAAGGCGGCATTGCCGCTTTCGTGGCCGCTTGCGCACACGTGCAGGGGCATGTTTCCCTGCTGATCACCGGCGATGAGGAAGGTGAGGCGGTAGACGGCACCGTGCGCGTGCTGGACTGGATGCAAGCCGCAGGCAAAATCCCTGATTTCTGCGTGGTAGGCGAACCAACCAGCCAAACCCGCCTGGGCGATGTGGTGAAGGTGGGGCGCCGAGGCAGCCTGAACGCCACAATCACCATGCCTGGCCGCCAGGGCCATGTGGCGTATCCACATCTGGCGGAAAATGCTGTGCACAAACTGCTTCCGGTGCTGGCGGAACTTACCGGGTGGCGGCTGGATGAAGGCTCGGAATTTTTCGAGCCGTCATCCTTGCAGGTCACATCGGTTGATGTCGGCAACGCGGCGACGAATGTGATCCCCGGTGAGGCAGTGGCCAAGCTGAATATCAGGTTCAATGATCTGCATAGCGGGGCATCCCTAACCGCCTGGCTGAAGGATGTGCTGGCCCGCCATGCGCCCGGCGCCACGCTGCAGGTAAAGATATCCGGCGAATCTTTTCTGACCCGGCCGGGGGTGGAAACCGCGGCCCTAATGCGGGCGATTCAGACCATCACCGGACACACACCGGAACGCAACACCGGGGGCGGTACCTCTGACGCGCGGTTCATTGCCCGCTACTGCCCGGTGACGGAGTTCGGGCTGGTGGGTACCACGATGCACAAGGTGGATGAGGCCGTGCCGGTGGCTGAGCTTGAGCAACTTACCGCGATTTACGCCGCGCTCATCCGGGAGTTTTGCGGATGATCCTGCAGGGCCTCTTTAAGCTGGCGCGCGGCAACACAAATGGACTCGCCGAGTTTGCAAACGACAAGGAGGCATTTTCTGCCTCGCTGGCGCCGTTAATCGCGTTTCCGCTGGTGGGAGCCATGATTACCGCTGCCAGCGGCAATTGGAAGGCCGCCCTTATCGGCTTGCTCTCCCGGTTTTGTGCGGTGTTGGCGTTGCCACTCATAACCTATGAATTTTCTAGAATTTTCGGAAAGGAAAGCCTTTGGTTGCGAACCGCAACGGCCCTGAACTGGTGCTTCTGGCTGGTGCTGCCGGCCATTTTCGTAGCGGCGCTGCTGGGCTCCATTATCGCGCAAATGGGCCTGCCGCTCATTCAGTCGGAAGAGGTGGTGCTTGCACTGATGGTGCTTTATCTGCTCTGGAACCGCTGGTTTGTGTTTAAAACTGGGTTGCAGCTGAATGCCTGGCGCACCCTGCTGGTGCTGGCAGCAAGCCTCATCGCCACGCTGCTGTTTGCAGCGCTGCCCTGGGCAGCCGGAATGCCGACGCCAAGCCTGCAGCTTACCTCGCTGAACTGACTCTGTTGCAAATTGTCATCCAGCCTTACATGCAAGGCAGAGGACAAAAGCCACGCGGAACATTATAGCATTTGCACAACAAGAGGCGGAGCGGGTTCGCGTGGTTGAGGCTGTAAAACGGCAAAGGCATGGTAGAGGCCGCTGGATTGCCGCGGGGGTTGTCGTGCTCCTGGTGGCGTTTATCTGGTGGCGTCATTCCGGGCACCAGAACAAACCTGCCGGCCCGGCCCCGCAGGCCGTGGCGGTGGCAAAGGCTGTCAGCGGCCCGATGAAGGTGACGCTGGATGAGCTGGGCACCGTAACGCCCGTGGCCACGGTGACCATACTGCCGCAGATCAGTGGCTACATCACGCAGATTGGCTATGCCGAGGGGCAGATGGTGCAGAAGGGCCAGTTTCTGGTGCAGATCGACCCCCGCCCATACGAAATTCAGCTTGAACAATATCAGGCGGCCTTGGCCAAGGATGAGGCGAGCCTTGCCCAGGCGCGCTCCGACCTTACGCGCTACGAGAAGCTGGCAGCGCAGGATAGTATCTCCGCACAACAGGTTTCAGACCAGACGTTTCTTGCGGCCCAGGATGCAGCGGCGGTGAAAGCCGATCAGGCGAATATCGACAGTGCGAAGCTGGACATCGCCTATTGCCACATTACGTCTCCGGTAACCGGACGGGTAGGGCTGCGGCTCGTGGATGTCGGCAATTACGTGACCTCCGGCAGCAGCACCGGGCTGGCGGTGGTGACCACCATCAGCCCAACCACGGTGATTTTCTCGGTGGCACAACAGGACCTCACGCAGGTGCTTGAGCAGCTTGGCAAGGGCGCCACGCTGACCGCCAGCGCTTATGCCAGCGACGATGTAACCAAGCTGGAGACCGGCACGCTTCATGCCGTGGATAACCAGGTGAACACCTCTACCGGCATGGTGAAATTGCGGGCGGATTTCGCCAATACGGACGGAAAATTATTTCCCAACCAGTTCGTGAACGTGCATCTGCTGGTAAAAACGCTAAAGAACGCCACGCTGGTGCCAAGCCCCGCCGTGCAGGAGGGCGCGCCAGGCAGTTACGTTTATCTGGTACAGCCGAATCATACGGTGAAGGTGCAGGTCGTTACCACCGGCCCAACCGACGGGGTGAACACCGTTATCACCAAGGGGCTGAAGCCGGGTGACGAGGTGGTGGTGGATGGCGTTGACCGTCTGACAGATGGCAGCAAGATAACAATTGCCGGCGCAGGCAATTCTGGCAAAACTGGCAAGACGCACCGGCCAAAACCGTGAATCCTTCCCGGCTTTTTATTCTCCGGCCGGTCGCGACATCGCTGCTGATGATCGCCTTCGTGCTGGTAGGGCTGGTTTCACTCCAGTTTTTGCCGGTTTCCGCATTGCCGGATGTGGATTACCCAACGATTGAGGTGCAGACATTCTACCCTGGCGCCTCGCCAGACGTGATGAGCACCTCCGTCACCGCGCCGCTGGAGCGGCAGCTCGGGCAGATGGCGGGGCTTAGCCAGATGTCCAGCCAGAGCTCGGCGGGCGCGTCGGTCATCACCTTGCAATTTGATCTTTCGCTCAGCCTGGACATAGCAGAGCAGGAGGTGCAGGCGGCGATTAACGCGGCGGGGAATCTGCTGCCATCGGATCTTCCGGCGCCGCCGATCTATGCCAAAGTGAACCCGGCCGATGCGCCGATCCTGACGCTGGCGATCACTTCCAAAACGATGAACCTTACCGATGTGGAGACGATCGCGGATTCACGGCTCGCTTCCAAGATATCGGAGATTTCGGGTGTCGGCCTGGTTTCGGTTTCGGGCGGGAATCAGCCGGCGATAAGGGTCGATGTGAACCCGCGGGCGCTCGCCTCCTACGGCATTTCCATCGACAATATCCGGACTGACATCGCCAATCTCAACGTGAACTCGCCCAAGGGCAGTTTTTCCGGCCCAACGCAAACCTACACGATTAACGACAACGACCAGATCACCGACCCGGCGGAATACGAAAATCTTGTCATTGCCTATAAGAACGGCACGCCGGTGTTTCTGAAAGACGTGGCGAAAATTGTTTCAGCACCGGAAAACGCGGAGCTGGGCGCCTGGGCCAACCGCACGCCGGCGATTATTCTGAACATTCAGCGCCAGCCGAACGCGAATGTCATCCAGACCGTGGATGCCATTAAGAAGGCGTTGCCATCACTCACCACGGGCCTGCCCGCGGCTATGCAGATCGCGGTGATGAGCGATGGCACAACCTCCATCCGCGCTTCCGTGCGCGATGCGGAGTTTGAGCTGCTGCTCAGCATTTTTCTTGTGGTGGCGGTAATCTATCTGTTTCTGGGCAGCCTGCGCGCAACACTCATTCCCAGCATCTCGGTGCCGGTTTCGCTCATCGGCACGCTCGCCTTCATGTATCTCGCGGGCTTCTCCATCGACAATCTTTCGCTGATGGCGCTGATCGTGGCGACGGGTTTCGTGGTGGATGATAGCATCGTGATGATCGAGAACATCGCCCGCTATCTGGAGATGGGCGAAACCCCGTTGCAGGCAGCGCTGAAGGGTGCCGGGCAGATGGGCTTCACCATCATCTCGCTAACGGTTTCGCTCATCGCCGTGCTGATTCCGCTATTGTTCATGGGCGATGTAGTGGGGCGGCTATTCTCGGAATTCGCGGTGACGCTGGCGGTGACAATCGTGATCTCGGCGGTGGTGTCTCTCACGCTGGTACCGATGCTCTGCGCGCGCATTTTGCATTCTGCGGCGGAGGAAAAACCCGGGCGCATCGCACGCTGGGCGGAGGAGCGGTTCGACCGCGTGGTCGCCGCCTACGGGCGCGGGCTGAGTTGGGTGCTGAACCATGCGCGCCTCACACTGGCCGTAGCGGCGGCCACGCTGGTTTTAACCGTGCTGCTCTATATGTTCATCCCGAAGGGATTTTTTCCGGTGCAGGATACCGGGGTGATCGAGGGAATAAGCCAGGGCACACAAACAACCTCTTACGCCGCCATGGCCCAGCACCAGCAGGAGCTTGCCGATGCGCTGCTGAAAGATCCAGATGTTGTCAGCCTGACATCCTATATCGGCGTGGACGGCACTAACACCACGCTCAACCAGGGGCGGTTTCTGATCAATCTGAAACCCAAGCGTCAGCGCCGCCTTACCGCCGCCGAGCTCATTCCCAGGCTGAACAGGGAGGTTCGGGATATTCCCGGCATTTCGCTTTATCTTCAGCCAGTGCAGGACCTGACGCTCGATACCACGATCTCACCCACGCAGTACCAGTTCGTGCTGGAA
>JAGWZS010000103.1 GCA_018971905.1 Rhodospirillales bacterium
GCGTACCGCAACAGCCCGGCGACAAAATGCCCCATCAGCTCAGACATGCCAAGCGGACGATTTTCATCGTAAAAAACATTGGTGCCATCTTTGAACAGCGAACAATGAATATGGCTGGACGAGCCCACTTTGCTGGCGCGCCATTTGGGTAAAAAGCTGGCGCTGACACCCTGCTGCCAGGCAATTTCCTTGGCCGCGTGCTTGGCAATGGTATGCTGCTCGGCGCACAGCATCGCCGGGCCGTAGCGCAGGTTCAGCTCTTCCTGGCCGGTCTCGGCTTCGCCCTTGCTGCACTCAACCTCAATGCCCGCAGCAAAGAGGCTGTTGCGCAAGCGGCGCATCACCGGCTCTTCCTTGGTGGTCTGGAAAATATGATAATCTTGGTTGAAGCCGCCTAAAGGGGTAATGTCATGGAACCCGCGTTTGCGGTTTTCATCGACTGTGCCTTCAAAAAGAAAAAACTCCAATTCCGTTGCCATCATCGCTTCATAGCCGCCCAGTGCCGCCAGGCGTTCAACCTGGCGCTTGAGCATCTGGCGCGGCGAATGCGCCACCGGCGCATGGGTGTGATGATCGACCACATCGCACAGCACCATCGCCGTACCCTCCAGCCAGGGCAGCATACGGAAGGTCGTGATATCCGGATGCATCGTATAATCGCCATAGCCATTTTCCCAGGAGCTTGAGCGATAACCCCCTGGCGTTGACATTTCGAGGTCGGTGGCAAGCAGATAATTGCAGCAATGCGTTTCATGCACGGCATGTTTGATGAAATTGCGCGCGTGAAAGCGCTTGCCCATCAGCCGGCCTTGCATATCCACCAGGCAGACGAGCACGGTATCAACCTCACCGGCCTCAATTTTCTTGACGATTTCACCCATCATTTCCTGAGACATGTTTGGCAACTTTCAGCTTATCAGCACGGTCGAACACGGAGGCATCAAAACATACCCCGGGGCAACAGAAGCGCTTTCATGGATATATAAATTCCGCTCCCATGAGAGTTTAGCTTAGGTGTTTTGCGGCCAGCCGGGAAGGCCCGCGCCCCGCATACGAGCCGACCAAAAAACCAAGCCGGGGACCACGTGAAAAAGGCTCCCCGGCGTGCCGGAGAGCCTTTTGCCGTCAAGGGCTTTTACTCTAATCAACCGCATCGTTCAGGGCTGTTTCCTCCGCCTTGATCTCCGCGGCGCGGGCGGCGATCTCCGCCGCGTTGATCGGCGGGCCGGGGAAACGCGTGCGGGCAATACCAAACCAGATCACCGCCAGCAGCACCAGCAGGCCGATGAAGTAATTATCCAGAATGTCGTAAGGCGGGCGCGTGCCGATATAGATGATCAGCACCGCCCCCAGCGAGGTGATGGCCGCGAACGGCTTTGAAAGCCCACCGAGGCGGAACGGCCCAAACTCGGTCCAGGTTTTGCCTTCCGCAAACAGCCCGGCGAGGATCGGCATGGAATAAGAGATATAGAGGAACATGGCGCAACCCACGGCCAGCGCCGCAAAGGCCGGAGAGTACAGCGTGGCGGCGATGGAGAGCGCCACGGTCGCCCAGATCGCATAAACCGGCGAGCGGTGTTTGTGGTCCACCTGCTTGAGGAATTTGCTGCCCGGCAAGCCGCCGTCGCGCGAGAACGCATAGACCATGCGCGAGGTAGAGGTGACACCCGCCAGCGCACAGAGGAAATTGGACAGCACAATGCCGATGTAAAGCACATCCTTCAGCGCGGCGGGCACCGGCAGGCTGGCCATCAGGTTGAAGATGATGTTGGCGCCGTCCGCCGCTGCCTTCACCGGGTTCGGCATGGCCAGGATAAAGGAGCACAGCATCACCAGGCCGCACACAGCCGACCAGAAAATGGCGTTGAGAATACCGCGCGGCACATTGCGGCGGGCATCCACGGTCTCTTCAGACGTATGGGCCGAGCCGTCAAACCCGGTGATGGTGTAGAGCGGGTAAAGCAAACCCAGCCCGAAAATATAAAGATGACTGTTGCTCTGCGGCAGCACGCCGCCCCCGGCGTTGCCGGTGAAATTGGTAAACACGAACAGCCGGGAAAAGTCGAAATGCTGCACCGAATAGAGCATGGTGCCGGTAAGCAATGCGGCGATCACCAGAATGAGATAGCCGGAGAAATCGATCAGCTTGGTGGTGCTCTTGATGCCGAAATGGTTGAGCAGCCCCTGCGCGCCGGTAATCAGCACAACCGCGATGGTCTGCTGCTCAAACCCCCAGGCGGAGGTATTGACGTTAAAAATATTACCCAGAATCAGACCGTTAAACAGGCTGTAGACGCCCACATTCACCGAGGCGATTACGAAAATAAGACCGAGCAGGTTGAACCAGGCCGTTACCCAGCCCCAGGCGCGGCCGCCCAGAATGGAGGACCAGTGGTACAGCCCCCCTGCTGTGGGATAGGCGGAGGCGATCTGCGCCATTGAACAGCCGACAATCAAGGCAAAAGCGCCGCCCACAACCCACCCGACCACGGTGGCAAAAGCGCCGCCGCCGCAATAGGCGCTCTGAAAGGCGGTAATGCCGCCGGCCAGGATGCAAATAATGGAAAAAGACACGGCGAAGTTGGAAAAGCCGTGCATACGCCGGGAAAGCTCCTGCGCGTAGCCCATGCGGTGCAGGGTGGCGGCGTCGGCATCAAGTATCGCTTGTTCAGTCCGTTCGGTCATCTACAGTCTCCCCTTGAGTCTTGCGTTAGACGTTTGGTTACTGCGGTAGCCACTCCGGAAGTATCGGCCGCACGTAAGGCGTGCGTGCCTTTCCCTTATCTCTGGCGTTCTGAGCCCCCTCTCCCGGTTACTTGTTTTAAAGCTTAACGGCAGATGTTAGTGCTTTATTGCTTTATTGTCAGAAAGCTTACGCACTTGGCCCCTACGGCGCAAGCGGGCGTTTCGCCGCCGCCCAAGGGCACCTGCCACCCCCCCTTGAATTTTTCCGCCCGCCGTGCTTTAGGCCCGCCTTCCCTGCCGGGTGCGTGGCATCGCGCCCGGCTATGCTCGCCCCGAATTCCCGGGCGGCCCCTACCAGGGCCAGAGCTGATTTAGCCGAAGGGGGGACATATGCCGTTATATGAAACCGTGGTGATCGCGCGCAGCGAGATCACCCAGGCCCAGGCCGACGCCGTGGCCGACGCCGCCACCACCACCATCGAAACCGATGGCGGCGCCGTTAAAAAGCGCGAATATTGGGGCCTGCGCCCGCTCGCCTACCGCATCAAGAAGAACCGCAAGGGCCATTACATCCTGCTGGGCCTGGACGCACCTTCCGCCGCTGTGCAGGAAATGGAGCGCCAGCTCACCCTGCATGAAGACGTGCTGCGTTTCATGACCGTGCGCGTTGAAGAGATCTCGGAAGAACCCTCCGTGATCCTCTCCCGCAAGGCTGATGACCGCGACCGCACCTTCCGTGGCCCCAAGCCTGCCGGGCGCTTTGAATCAGGCCGCAAGCGCGGCTTTGATGAGCGTGAGGAATTCCGCGCGCGAGACGAGTTCCGCGCCGATCGTGACGATTATGGCGTCGAGGAGGATATCTGATGTCCGAAACCACCGAACCGACCGGCGGCCTGCGCCGCCCCGCCGTGGGTGCGCGCCGCCCCTTCTTCCGCCGGAAGAAATCCTGCCCGTTCTCCGGCGCTGGCGCCCCGGCGATCGACTATAAGGACGTGCGCCTGCTCTCGCGCTTCCTCTCCGAGCGCGGCAAGATCGTCCCGTCCCGCATCACCGCCGTGTCCGGCAAGAAGCAGCGCGAGCTGGCGAAAGCCATCAAGCGCGCCCGCTTCCTGGCGCTGCTGCCCTACGTGCTGAGCTGAGGGAGGCAGAACCATGGCAAACATTGAACTGATCCTGCTCCAGCGCGTTGAAAAGCTGGGCCAGATGGGCGAGCTGGTGAAGGTAAAGCCGGGTTACGCCCGCAACTACCTGCTGCCGCAGGCCAAGGCCGTGCGCGCCACCAAGGCGAACAAGGAGCGTTTTGAGCGTGAACGCGTGCAGCTTGAGGCGCAGAACCTCAAACGCCGCGAAGAAGCCGAGCGCGTGGCCGAGCGCGTGGATGGCTTGACCGTCACCCTCATCCGCCAGGCTTCCGAGGCTGGCGCGCTGTATGGTTCGGTTTCCAGCCGCGACATCGCAGAAGCCGCCGCTGCCGCTGGCCTGTCCATCGACCGCAGCCAGGTGCTGCTGGTTCACCCCATCAAAACCCTGGGCATTGCCACCGTGCGCGTTGAGCTGCACCCGGAAGTGCACATCCAGGTGAAGGTGAACGCCGCCCGCTCTCAGGAAGAGGCGGAAAAGCAGGCGCGCGGCGAAGTCATCGCCCGCGAGGAAGACGAGCAGCCGGACCTCGGCCCGCTCTTCGGCCAGGAAGAGGACGCCCCGGCGGCTTAATCCGCCCCGGCCTTCCGCCCATCAAAAAGCCCTCGCGACCTTCGCGGGGGCTTTTTTCTTGTACCCCTTCCTTTCCGGGTGGTTAATACCCAACTCTCTCAGGCTCTTATTCATAAGCATTGCGGGCTCCCTGCGCCAAGCCAGGCCCCCGCGGGTTAGAACAAGGAGACTGAGGTGATCTGGCTGTATCGCAAGCTTCTGGATCGCTGCCTGGCAAAGCTGGTGCGGCGGGGCTCTTTCCTGGTGCTCTGGCCCGATGGGTCACGAAGCGAATACGGCCGAACCGAAGGGTTCCGGGCCGGCATCCATCTTACAACCAACGATGCGGTCAAGCGGATCGCCCTGAATCCCGGCCTGGCCCTGGGCGAGGCGTATATGGACGGCTCCCTGGTGCCTCTGAACGGCACCATTCACGACGTGCTCTGCGTGCTGATGGACAATCAGAACGATGTCCGGCTGCCCATCATTACCCTGACGCAAAAAACCGGCCGTTTGCTGCGGCCCATTCTGCAAGCCAACAACGCCATTCGCGCCAGGCAGAATGTCGCACATCATTACGACCTCAACGGTCGGCTCTACTCGCTCTTCCTGGACCGTGACCGGCAATATAGCTGCGCCTATTTCACCTCTGACGATATGTCCCTGGAAGATGCCCAGCTGGCCAAGAAGCGCCATATCGCCGCCAAGCTGAAGCTGGACCGGCCGGGACTGGAGGTGCTGGATATCGGTTGCGGCTGGGGCGGCATGGCGCTTACCTTGGCCAAGGAATTCGGCGCGCAGGTCACCGGCATCACCCTCTCGGAGGAGCAACTCGCCGCCGCGCGCGCCCGCGCCGAACAGGAGGGGCTGGCCGGGCAGGTGAGCTTCGAGCTGATGGACTACCGGGCGATGAACCGGCAATTCGACCGGATCGTCTCCGTGGGCATGTTCGAGCACGTGGGCGTGCCGAATTACGAAACCTTCTTCAGAACCGTGAAATCCTGCCTGAAACCTGACGGCGTGGCGCTCATCCACTCCATTGGGCGGTTCGAGGGGCCAGGGGCAACCAACCCGTGGTTTGCCAAATACATCTTTCCCGGCGGCTACTCCCCGGCCCTGTCCGAGGTTCTGGGGCCGGTGGAAACGACCGGGTTGCGCGTTGCGGACATCGAAATCCTGCGCCTGCATTATGCCAAAACCATCGCCCATTGGCGCCGGCGCTTCGCCGCCAACCGGGATGCCATCGCCAGCATCTACGACGAACGCTTCTGCCGGATGTTTGAATTCTATTTCTCTGGCTCGGAACTTGCCTTTCGCCTCTCGGACCATATGAATTTCCAGATCCAGCTGGTCCGCAAGCAGGAGGCGCTGCCCCTCACCCGCGATTATATGGTCGAAACCGAACGCCGCGCCACGCGGTTTGCCTCCACGGCGGATTGAGCGCAGACACAGGCCCATGAAGCTTCCGTTTTCGCGGCCAAAAATCCCCGTTGTGCAACTGCGCGGCATCATCGCCGCGCGGCCGGGTATGCTCAACCTTGCGGGCTGCGCGCCCATGCTGGAGCGCGGCTTTGCTCTGGCGAAAAAAAGCGGCCAGCTGGTGCTGGCCATCGAGAGCCCCGGCGGCTCGGCCACGCAATCTGACCTCATCGGCCAATTCATCCGCCGCGAGGCCGAGGCACATAAAATCGAGGTCACGGCAGTCATTGGCGATCTCGGGGCTTCGGGCGGCTATTGGCTGGCCTGCGCGGCGGACAATATCTTCGCCAGCCGGCTTTCCATCGTCGGCTCCATCGGCGTGGTCACGGAAGGTTTTGGCCTGAGCGAATTTATCGCCCGCCACGGCATTGAGCGGCGCACCCTCACGGCGGGTGAAAACAAACGCCGGAACGACATGTTCGCCCCCCGCAAAGCTGAGGATATGGCCTTCACGCAAGAGCTGCTGGACGAGATTCATGCGCTGTTCAAAGGCTGGGTGCGCACCCGGCGCGGCGAGCGTCTCACCAAGGATGAAGCCCAGGTGTTCGACGGCGGCTACATGCTGGGCGCGCGCGCCAAAACCCTGGGGTTGATCGACGGGTTTGGCGATGTGGAGATGGTGGTGAAGCAGCTGGGCGGCAAAAAGGCCAAGGCCATCTGGCTGAAACCCCGCCCGCCGCGCGGGCTGCTGCGCCTCATCTTCCGCAACGCCGCCGA
>JAGWZS010000104.1 GCA_018971905.1 Rhodospirillales bacterium
GCTGGCGCGTGGGCCGCTGGCGGCGGCGCTGGTTTCCATGGCGCTGGGGCTGGCGGCTTGCTGGGGGGGCATTGGTTTGGCTTATGCCTCCTATGGCTGGACACCAGGGCGCACCTGGCCGGTGAGTTTTTTCATCGTGGCGCTATTGCTGGTGTTTTATGCCGCCTCCGGGCTGAGGCGGCGGGCATGAGCTACCTCGCCCAGATCTGGCTGGCCGCCAGCCTGGTGGCGCTGGCGGCAGGTGCTGGCGGGTTTGTTGTGGTGTTGCGCCGGGCCGGGTTTGCCGCCCACGCTTTGCCTATGGCGGCGTTTCCAGGGGCGGCGGCAGCCGCGCTGCTTGGGTTTCCGCTTTGGGCCGGGCTGGCGGGGTTTGCTTTGGGTGGCGCCGGAATGCTCGTGCTGGTGCAGCGCGCTGCCCGGCGCGATGCCGCCACCGCCATGCTGCTAGCGGCGTTGCTGGCGCTGGGGGCATTATTTCTCTCACTCTCTGGCCGGTATGCGGGGGCTGTTTATGGGTTGCTGTTCGGGCAGGTTTTCGCGCTGAGTCTGGGTGATCTGCCCATGCTCGGGCTGGTTGGGTTTTGTGTGCCACTGTTGCTCTGGCTGGGGTTGCGGCCGTTGAGCCTTTCGGCTCTTTCGCCCGAGCTGATGCAGGTGCAAGGCGGGCGGCCCTGGGTGGCTGAGCTGCTGTTTCTGGTTTTGCTGGCGTTGGCGGCGGGGTTTGCCGTGCCGCTGACCGGGGTGCTGCTGGTATTCAGCCTGATGCTGGGGCCTGGGGCAACGGCGGCGCGGCTGTGCAGCCGGCCCGGCGCCGGGTTTCTGCTGGCTATGGCGCTGGCGCTGGGGCTGGCCTGGGCGGCGCTGGGGCTGGCCTATGTGAGCGACTGGCCAGTGGGGTTTTTCACCGGTGTGGGTGCGGCGTTGATCTATCTGTTGGCCCGGCTGAAGCGGGTTTAGCCGCGCAGGCGGCGCAAAGCCCGTCCACCTCCACCACCGCGCGGGTTGGGGTAAAGCCGTGTTTGGTGGCGGCTTGCGCCAATGCATCTGAAACCGCGCGATCCTCGATCTCGGTGACGCTGCCGCAGCCTTTGCATATCAGAAATTGCGCATCCGCGTGGCCGTGGTCGGCCTCGGCGCAGGGGATGAAGGCATTCAACTGCTCAATTTTATGGATGAGCTTGTTCTCCAGCAGAAAGTCAAGCGTGCGGTAAATGGTTGGCGGCACCGCGGATTTTCTGATCAGCTTGAGCTGGTCAAGGAGCTGATAAGCGGTAACGGGGGTTTGCGCGCTCAGAATCAGCGCCAGCACGTCACGCCGCAGGGCGGTAAGCTGTGCACCGTTCTGGGTACAGGCTGCCTCGGCTGCGTTCAGCTGGGTGGCGACATCACGCGAACAAGGGGCGGCATCATGCGGCATGGCGGGACTGTAGGCGATCCACGCCGTGGCGGCCAGCATTTGCGGTAAACAGCTGGCTCTGCTGTAAAGATAATACAAGCCTGCCATCGTGTTACAGGGATAAGGCAGGGCATCGATTGCTTTGTTGTTGGGTGTTATTGTTGCGCCATAAGTTAAGCCTTGATCGCAAAAGCGATGAATCCGGTTCTTAATACCGCTGCGGTCAGCATTGCCGTGGGATGCCTGGTGCTGGGCTGCAAATGGCTTGCAGCGGCTGTAAGCGGCAGTACCGCGCTGTTCTCTGATGCGCTGGAGAGCGTGGTGAATATCGTTTCTTCCGGGATGGCGATGTATGCGCTTTATATTGGCGCCAAGCCGGCGGATGCCACGCATCCATACGGCCATGCCAAGGCGGAGCTGATTAGCGCCATTGCCACCGGCGCAATGATTCTGGTGGCGGCACTGGTGATTTTTCAACGCGCGATCCTCGAGTTGTCTGCGCCGAAACCGCTGGTGCCGCTGCTTGGCGGGCTGGGGTTGGGGCTGTTGCTGAACGGGCTTGCGGGCGGGATCAATCTTATCTGGGCGCTTTATTTGCGGCACGTGGCAAGGCTGCGGCTTTCACCGGCACTTGCGGCGGATGCGCAGCATCTTTTCAGCGATGTGTGGACAACCTGCGGCATTGTGGTGGCCTTGTTGGGGGCGGCACTGGTGCATTGGCCGGTGCTGGACCCGCTGGTGGCGCTGGGGATTGCCGCCCAAATCACCATGATGGGCGGACGGACCGTGCTGGCCGCGGTGAGCGGGCTGCTGGACGAAGCGCCCCCGCCCGATGTGACCGCCAAGGTGCAGGAACTGGTGGGGGAACATGCCTCAGGCGCGATCGAGGCGCATGATTTCAGGATGCGCCAGGCGGGAAGCTCAAGTTTTCTTGAATTCCATCTGGTGGTGCCAGGTGCGATGAGTGTGGAGGCGGCGCACGTGATTTGCGACCGCATCGAAGCGGCTTTGAAGAAAGAGAAACCCGGGTTGATTATTACCATTCACGTTGAGCCTGAAGCAAAGGCGAAACATGAAGGTGTGCGGCTGCGGTGAGCTGGCCATCGCCAGATCCGCCGGCACGCTTGTCTCTGGTGGATCTGGCGCGCGCGCCCTCCATGGCTGGGCCTGCCTTGCACGCCAGCGCGGTGGACAGGCTGGAGGCTGAAACACCGTTGCCAGCGGGCTGGCCCTGGCGCCTGGCGGGGCTGGCGGGGCTGGCGCATATTGCCTTGGCGGTGCTGCTGGTGCTGGCAGGGCGGCTGCATTTGCCAGCGCCGCCGCCAGCGCCGGTTTCAATTCAGCTGGTTTCGGAAACCATTCCGCAGGGCGCCAGTGCAACGCGCGCCGCCGCGCCACCCTTGCCGGTGCCGCCGCCGCCGATGCCCAGCCAGGTGGCAGAGCAACTGCCAGAGCCGCCACCCGCCATGCCGCCATCGCAAACAATTTCGGCGGCACATCCAGCTGCCCAGGTGGTCAGTGGCGCCAGAATAAAGGCGGTGAAGACGGCGCGTGTGACTGTTGCGGTAACGCACCCTGCGGTGCCCTTCGCCGATAATCAGGCGCCGGATTATCCTCAGGCGGATATTGACGCGGGAGAGCAGGGGGTGGTGCGCTTTGTGCTACAGCTCGGGGCCGATGGGCGTGTGCAAGGTTTCCGGCTGACCCAAAGCAGCGGCTATGCGGATTTGGATGCCAACGTGCGCGCGGCGGCGATGGGATGGCGCTACCAGCCCGCCATGCGCAATGGTGTGGCGGTGCCGTCGGTTGTACAGTTTTTCGTGAAATTCACGCCGCATTAGCCATGCTTGCCGGGCTGCGCGCCCATGCTACGCTCTGGCCATGCACCTCCCCCAACCGCATGAGGCGCCCGCGGCGGCGCAGATCGACTTCAGTCAATTTCTGGCGGTGGATATCCGCATCGGCACGGTGGTGGCGGCAGAGCCTTACCCCGAGGCGCGCAAGCCCGCTTATAAACTCTCCATCGATTTCGGGCCCGGCATCGGAGTGAGGCGCTCCAGCGCGCAGATTACGAAGCACTACGCGCTGGAGGAACTGGTGGGGCGGCAGGTGGCGGCGGTGGTGAATTTTCCGTCCCGGCAGATCGGCAAGTTCATGTCCGAAGTGCTGACGCTGGGCTTTCCGGATGCGGATGGAGAGGTGGTGCTGTTCAAGCCGGACCAGATTGTGCCGAACGGGGCGAGGTTGTTTTAAGGGCGGATGGTGGGGAGTTTTGTTTTAAGTTCGGAATGTATTGATTTAAATTCTATGGTCCGTTTGGACCGGGAGCGGGATGGTAGCGTTGTGGCACGCTCAATTGATTTGGCATGCGTTCTGGCCGGAAAGCGCGGTATCAACAACCACATATAATGCCCGCGCATTTGCAACCACTTTCTCTCTAGAAGGCAATATATCTCCTAGGTTCATTTGAATTAACCACGTATTTTTGAATATCTTGCTGCCGGGTATCAGCGTTGCCTTTAGGTTTCTGTCTATTTCATAAAGGCCATCGGAGGTTTCTGCTAATGCCACACCGGCCTCAGCCCAATCCGCCAAGGTCACCCCATAAGGCGCACTAATACCGAAGGGCATTTTCAGTCGAATCAGCCGCCCATCTGGTTTCAAGTCGAATATTCCCCTTTCTGACACCAACAACGCATGTCCTATTGCGGGCAGGTCAACTACGACAGGAAAGGCCCCCAAATTATCAGCAGGACTCTTGGCTACAGGGAAAACCGATACTCCATCATAAAGAAAAAATTCTTTATCTCCTCTAATTAGATCGCGTTTTATTGAAGTTAGAGGTTGTAAAGTGGTTTGAGAAAAGCCAACCGGATCTGCTAGTGGCAAGACAAACGGAATTTGTCCTCCCGGAATATTTCGGAATCCTGTGCCAGTAAAAATTTGCCAGCGTTGAAAAGATGGGTGGGATAAGAAATCAGCGCCGCTATTAACGCGGAGCAGTTGAGTGAACATGCCCGAAAATACGTAGATACTCTTCCCTTCAAACCACCAGCCTGGTTCGAGCTTCTGAGCTGAGAAGCGCTTCTGAGCGCCAATTGAATTTCTATGAATTGCGATGATTGTATGATTGGCTGCGGTGCCGGATTTTACGAAAGCAACAATGACGGTCCCAAGAGCCGGAAGGTCGTAAAATTCTGCTCTACGATTAAACCCCATACCAATGGAAAAATAATGAGGATCAAAATTCCCTAAGTCTTTCCAAGCTCCATCATCGGTACGAAGATGAATATTCCCGTCGACATCAATGATAACAGTCGCTTAGAGTGACGGAGAGTCGTAGACATTTGTTATGCCCTGAATTCCCTGCGGAGCGAGTATATTTCCTGGCAGCCAAGAGGAGATGCCGTCAGCTCCAACCACATATGGGTGCCCGCCGGGCTTGAGGATAATCGTTTGGTGACTCTTGGAGAGGATCATGGGCCCGCTCAGCCACTGGTAGCTGTTATCAGCGAAAAAGGGGGTTTTGAATATCGTATGGAAATTTCTATTCCCGGGAGACATTACAGTAATAGCCGGCTGAAAACCGTTAACCGTGACGATTCTGGAACTCCACGGCTCTTCTACCCAATGGTCCGTGTCGTAATCTTGTTGCGGAAAAATTCCGTAAAATCGGACCAAGCGGCGATTTTGATCAATCCACCAACTCGGCTGATCGGGACCGGCTGCGACACGGGCCACAAATATCGGGCTTGGGGCTCCGGGAAATACAGACGGCGCACCCAGGTATACTCCATTATTGATGGGATAACCTTTGTAGAGCTTTTTGTGGTTTAGGTTGACGGGTAAAAGGCAAAAGTGTGAGGGAGCACCTTGGGCGGGATGGGCATACGCTGACGACGAAGCACATGCCGCCAGAAAGACCGCGAGCATAAAAAGTCTACTGATGTCGCGTGCAATCAACCTTACTACCCCCGCTTGTGCTGTATAATGGAGCACTGTTCCATGCCGGGTCCATCCGAAAGTTCTATATCTACCAGCTTGGCCGAAATATTTGGTCAATATTCGGCCATTTTATCCTCTTCGATGGCCGGTATGTATTCAGGCCAGCAGAATCTCTAAGCCACCAGCGTCGCCTGGCGGCTGGCATAGCGAGCCCATGCCTCGGCGGCGTCTTCGTCGAAGAGTTCGGTGAGCTTGCGCATCATCGTGCCGCCCAGCTCCTCGGCGTCCACAATTGTCACGGCACGGCGGTAATAGCGCGTCACGTCGTGCCCGATGCCGATCGCCACCAGCTCCACCGCGTCCCGCGCCTCGATCTCCCTGATCACATCGCGCAGATGCCGCTCCAGATAATTGCCAGGATTGACCGAGAGGGTTGAATCATCAACCGGTGCGCCGTCTGAGATCACCATCAGAATTCGCCGGTGCTCGGGCCGCGCCAGCAGGCGACGATAAGCCCAGAGCAGCGACTCACCGTCGATATTCTCCTTCAACAATCCTTCTCGCAGCATCAGCCCAAGGTTCTTACGCGCCCGGCGCCAGGGGGTATCAGCGGCTTTGTAGATAATGTGGCGCAAATCGTTCAGCCGGCCCGGATTTTCCGGTTTGCCCGCCTGTATCCAGGCTTCGCGGCTTTGCCCGCCTTTCCAGGCGCGGGTGGTAAAGCCCAGAACCTCCACCTTAACGGCGCAGCGTTCCAGTGTGCGGGCCAGAATATCCGCGCACATTGCCGCCACGGTAATAGGGCGGCCGCGCATGGAGCCGGAATTATCGATGAGCAGCGTGACGACGGTATCGCGGAAATCCGTGTCGCGTTCGCGCTTATAGGTAAGGGCCAGCAGCGGGTCGGCGATAACGCGCGAGAGCCGGGCCGGGTCCAGCATCCCCTCTTCCAGGTCGAACTCCCAGGCGCGGGTTTGCTGCGCCAGCAGGCGGCGTTGTAGCCGGTTGGCGAGCTTGGAGACCAGAGCCTGCAAATGCTGCAATTGCTGGTCCAGCTGCAGGCGCAGCCGGCCCAGCTCATCCGGGTCGCACAGGGCTTCGGCGTCCACCGCTTCGTCGAAGGCGCGGGTGAAGGCGCGGTAGCCGGTTTTTTCGTCTCC
>JAGWZS010000105.1 GCA_018971905.1 Rhodospirillales bacterium
CCGCCAGCGGTGAAACCCGCCAGCGTGCCGATGCTGTTCTGGGTACCGTTCAAGCTGGCGTTATTGGCAATGCTGCCGGCGAGCGTGACCGCAGTTAACTTGCCGCCGGATTGGCTGAGGCTGCCGGAGCTGTTCAGCACTGCAAGGCTGCTGGTGCTGATCTGGCTGGCAAGGTCTAGCCCTGCCGCCGCCAGCGTAACCACCGCAGCCGAGACCGCCCCGGCGACATCAAGCGCGGTGCTGTCTTGCAGATTGATCGTGCCGGTGGCGCTCAGCGCGCCCAGTGTGCCGATGTTGTTGGCCCCGGCCAGGGAAACATTGCCGCCCGCCGTGCCGCCCAGCTGTGTCACATCCAGCGCGCCGGTACTGGCCTGGGAGATGGCGCCGCTGGCGGCCAGGGCCAGCGATGTGGCGTTCACCACACCGTCCAGCGCCAGGCTTGTGCCGGTGAGGGTGATGGCGTGGCCGGTGAGCGTGCCGGTCTGGCTGATGCCGCCGGTGCCCTCCAGCGTGGCCAGCGCATTGGCGAAGCTCACCGCGCCTTCGCTGAAGATGGAATTGGCGGTATGCCCGGCGGCACTGCCCAGAATCACCGCCGCCGCCGGGTCCAGTTCGCTTACCAGCGATTGCGAAAGCTGCAAGCCAGAGACGGCACTGCCGCCCAGGTCGATAGCGCCATTGTTGTAGGGTGCCAGCGCGATGGTGCCTGCACTCAGGCTGCCACCGCCCGCCAGCAGCCCGTTGGCGGCCAGCGCCAGGCTGGTGCCTGCACTCACCGCCCCGCCCAGCGTCATCGTGCCCGTATCGTCGAGCACGATGTTCCCGGTGGCACTCAGCGCGCCCAGGGTGCCAATGCTGTTGGCCCCGGCCAGGGCAACATTGCCCCCCGCCGTGCCGCTCAGCTGCGTCACATCCAGCGCGCCGGTGCTGGCCTGGGTAACGGCCCCACTGGCGGCCAGGGCCAGCGATGTGGCGTTCACCTTGCCGGCCAGCGCCAGGCTGGTGCCAGTAAGGTCGAGCGTGGTGCCGGTGAGCGTGCCCGCCTGGATAACCTGGCCTGAACTATCTACCGCCAGGGTTGGTTTCAGGCTCAGAGTGCCCTCTAACTCTACGAGGCTGGCGAGATAGCCCGCCGCACTGCCGAAATTCAGGACGGAAGCAGTAGTATCCAACGCCGCCAGCAGGGCGGAAGAGAGGATCAACCCGCCCGCCGAGGTGCCCCCCACATCCAGTGTGCCATTGCCGTAAGGCGCGATGGAAATGGTGCCGGAGGGTGCGGCGATGCTGCCGCCGCTGACCGTGATGGTCTTTGCCGCCAGTGCCACATTGCCGCCGCTGGCGGCGGTGAGCGTGCTGTTCAGCCCCAGCGTGCCATTGGCGGCGAGGGTGATGTCCGCCGCGCTGACCGTGTTGGCCACCGTAAGCCCGGTGGTGTCACGCACGTTCAGCGTGCCGGTTGCAAGAACGCTCGCCAGCGTGGCGATGGTGTTGAGTGTGCTGGCCAGCACCGCATCACCGCCGATGGTGCCCGCACCCGTTGTCAGGCTGGCGACGGCGATGCCCCCCAGCGCACCCTCAGTCACTGTGCCGCCGCTGTTAAGCACCAGTTCCGTGCCGGAAATGAGGCCGTTAATGTCGATCGCGTTGCCGCTGCCGGTATCGGCCAGGGTGATGGTGCTGGCGTTCAGCGCCGCGCCTATATCGAGTGTTCCGGCGGCGTTAATGTCCAGCGCGCCAGCCAGCGAGATACTGGCGCTGATGGTCATGTCCTGCCCAGAGGTCAGCTCCAGCTCCGAGGTCTTGGTGCTGAGATTGATGGCGCTCCCCACCGAAAGCAGCTTGGTGGCTTCCAGAATGATGGTGCCGCGCAGATTGGAGAGATCGGCAGGGTTTACATAAGAGGTTGTGAGGGTGTCCGTGCCGAAAGTGGTCTCGGTGGAGTTGCCGGCGCCGGAGCTGGCGGTGCCGGCATTTGTCGTCGAGGAGCTGGTGACAACCAGCGTTTGCGGGTCCAGCAATATCTCGCCCGCCTGGCCGTCAACCGCCGTGTCGATCACCGTGCCGCCGAGGCTGATGACGCCATCGGAGGAAATCTCGACAAGGCCACCATTGCCGCCCAGCGTGCCGCCAGCAGCGGAGATGGTGCCGGCGAAATTTGTATCCTTGCTGCTCAGCAGCGTAACCTTGCCGCCATTGCCTTTCGTCAGGGCGTCGGCCCTGATCTCCGCGCCCGAGGCGATGCTCACCGAAGCGGCGCGGGGTGCCGTGGTATCGGCCGCGCCTTGCGCCACACGTTGCAGATTTGTGCCCAGGGCGATATTGCCGCCGCCAGCCTGGCCTGAAGCGTCGATAATCGCATTGGAGGCCACCGCCACCTTGCCCGTGGCCAGCGCCTCCACATTGCCGCCGGTGCTGCCTGTGGCGTTGCCGCGCGCCAGCAGGTTGCCTGCGATATTAATATCGCCGCCGATCGCCTGCAGGGAGATGGTGCCGGTTTTGCCATCCGTGCTGTCCGCGCGCAGCGTGCCGCCCACTTGCAGAAGCTGGCTCACCAGCGCGTCCGCATCCGCCGCGGTAAGGGTGATCCTGCCGCCATCAGCGAGGATCAGTCCCTTATTCGTCACCAGCGCCGGAACCGTTTTGCCGTTGAGGTCGACTTCCCGCACCGCCTTTGTCACGTCCAGCGAGATCAGCCTGTCGCCGTAAAGGTCTAGCGTGAAGGCATCCGCTCCGGCCAGCACCACCTGGCCCAGCCTGGCCGAGATAAGGCCGTTATTGGCCACTTGCGGCGCCACCAGCCCCACCAGCCCGGCCTGCCCGGCGGTAATTTCACCGTCGTTGACGATTTTCGCGCCCGGGTTGGGCGTGCCGGTGAAGTTCATCCGCCCGGCCATGAAATCGGCATTGCTGATGTTGGAGGTGGATACAATGACGCTCTGCGCCGTTACTTCCGCGCCCTTGGTGAACACCACGCCGGACTGGTTGATGAGCACGATCTGGCCATTGGCGCTGATATGACCGGCGATGATGGAAGGGCTGGGGGTGACAACACGGTTCAGCGTGATGGAGTTGGCGGAGGGCTGCACATAGGTCACATGCGCATCGGCGCCAACATTATAGCTCTGCCAGTTTATCGCGGCCCGGCTGCTGCTCTGGGTAATAACGGTGCTGCCCGGCGCCTGCGCGATGCTGGCGGCCCCGCCCACCACGGTGCCGCCCTGGGGCGTGGTGTCCGCCGAAATGTTTTGCGCGCGCAAGGCCGCGGGGTGCGCCAGCACCGCGCTTAGCGCCGTGCTCGCCAGCAGCCAGGAGCCGCGCCGAGCCTTCCGGCTCTGGCCGCGCAGGGGCGGCGTATGTTTCTGCCGTTCCATTGCCATCTCCTGCTTCCCGGCGGCCTAAAACCGCGCGGTTACACCCCAATAAACCGTCGTATCAGAAAGCGGCGCCACGTTGGTGGCGGCTGGCGCCAGCTGGGTTACCAGCCGGTGCGTCACTTCCCCGTCAAGCTCAACCTTGCTTGTCAGCCCCAGCCGCACGCCGCCACCGACCGATGCGATTTTATGGTTCAGATCCGTGGGCAGGTTGGACCAGGTTTCGCCCCAATCATAGAAGCCGTAGAACTGCGCGCCCAGATCAAAATCATGCTGGAACAGCGTAAAATCCGTGCCGGTGTTAAGCTGCAATTCCGCCGTGGCGTAGGCCGCCTTGTCGCCCACCACCTGGCCGGAATAATAGCCGCGGGTGAAGCGTGTGCCGCCAAGGTAGAATTCCTCCACCGAGGGCAGCACATCCGGCGTATATTGCCCGCCAACCTCCGTGCGCAGGGCGACATCGGCCGCCGGCCAGGGGTTGAATAATGTCTGCACCCGGCTGATGGAGCCGTTGATCTTCCAGAAATCGAATTTTGCCTCCGCGCGGCCGCCGGGCGGGGCGGTCCGCCCGTCCGCCGAACTGCCCAGAATCGGAAGGCCCTGCGAAGCCTGAATATCCAACACGTTCAGCGCGTTGCGGGTGTCGCCCAGGAGTAGATCCTGCCAGGCATATTGAGTGTTGAGCCTGGCGACGCGTGTACTGTCGGTACTGGTGACCGCGCCTGCGGTGCTGATTTGGTTCTGTTCGGCATCCATCCGCAGATGCACCGTCAGATTCTGGTTGCGGCGCAGAATGACAGGGTAGCTGAGCTCGCCGCCAAACACGCTTACCTGGCTTTCATACCCCACGGAGCCAAGCACACCGCCTGGGTGCGCCCGTCCAGAGCCGCCGTAAACTTTCAACCGCAGCCCTGAGGTGCCGATGAAGAAGCTTTCCGACGCTTGCCCAAAATTATCGGTGTTGCCGCTGGTGTGGTACATTGAGAATTCGGTCTGGTCGCCATGGGCGGTGAGGCTGTTGATATCCGCCACCACCAGCCCTTCGGCCGGGCCGGTCTCGTCAAAGCTGCGGTTGTCGGCGGTGACCAGCCCCGAGATTGTTTGCTTCGAAACCTCGGCCACCAGGGTCAACGCGCCGGGATCGCCGTTGTCTGACTGCAAAACGGCATGAACGGAAACGCCCGGCACCTGCTGGGCCAGCAGCAGCCAACGCTCCAGCGAGGCCTCGTTTAACGGGCGTTGCTCTGTCAGATGCTGAAGAAACCCCAGCACCATGCTGCCCGCCGGGCCGATATCCTTGGAGAGCTTGACAGCGGTGATATAGCCCTCGGTTACGACGAAGCGGACATTGCCGACCGCATCCACATCCAGCGTCACGGTGGAAAGAATATAGCCATGGCTGCGGTAAAGCGCGACCAGCGCGCTGCGCGCGGCGGCGAGTGTGGAGAGCGGCACGCTGCGCCCCGCCAGCCCGGCGACGATCTTGTTCAGTTTCGCAGGTGGAAAGGCCGTGGCGCCGACGATGCCCACCGAACGCACCGGAATCGACACCGGCGGCAGCGCCGCCGCCGGGCCGCCTTGTGGAATGGCGGGAAGCCCCTGGCCAAGATTTGGCGCCGGGGCGGGCAGGATATGCGGCAGCGGCGATGTGGAAAGGCTGGGCGCACTCACCTGTGCATGCGCGGCACCGTTGGCCGCGGCCGCCACAGCACATCCCGCGACCGCAACAAACACGGACTGCCTGATTTTGAATAGCCTGCCGCGCATTTGCCCCGCCATATCTCTGCCGGGACCATTATATGCGGAAAATTCGTTACAGGTTAACCTTCGCTTCACAATTATGGGCTCAAAATCCAATTAATTGTACAGACACACTCTGCCGTGACTAAACCTCTATCATTTGATGAGGTTGGATCATGGCGGGTGGTTTGTGGCTGAATGGCGAACGATGGGCCGCGATTATGCCGCATCTTCTCCACAACCGCCGTTGGTATAAAACGCCAGCCCCTTGAAATCCTCCACCCCGGCATTGCGCTTTACCACAAACATCTGGCAGGGCAGATAGCGCGCCAGGGCCGCCTGGGTTTCTTCTGCGGGCACAGGAGCGTTGGCGCTTTCGTTCAGCAAAATCGCATGGATTGAAATGCCCCGCCGCAGCAGAAACTCGGCGGTGGTGATGCAATGGCTGATGCTGCCCAGATATGTCCCGCTGACCAGCAGCACCGGCACTTCCAGATCGGCAATCCAATCCGCTGTCATTTTTGTTGCGGTCAACGGCACGGCGGCCCCGCCAGCGCCTTCAATCAGCGTCGGCCCTTTCGCCAGCTCCGTCCGGCAGAAGTCCAGCAGCGCCGCATAGTCGATGCGCTGGCCCTCCCGCGCTGCCGCCATGTCTGGCGAGAGCGGGGCTTTAAATCGCCAGGGGGTGATGGCGGCGATCGCCTCCTCGGAAACCTCCCACCCCATTGCCTCCAGCAGATAGCTGGAATCCGAGGGCTCTTTGGGCTCATAACCCGAAAGCAAGGGCTTGATGGCCCGCAGGCCCGGATTGGCCCGCAGCAGCCCGGCGGTGCAGAAGGTCTTGCCGATATCCGTGCCGGTGGCGGTGACGAAATAACTGTTCATGCCGGGTGGTGTTACGCCACTTTGCCTCGCCCTTCCATCCGCGCGGGCCAGAGGGTAGGTTGACGGATATTGCCGCGTTTGGAGTTTGCAGAAGGTGCCTGAGAGCCATATCGAAATCCGCCCCCGCTGGACCCGTGATGAGGTGCAAGCCCTGCTGGATTTGCCCTTCCCGGAACTGATGTTCCGGGCGATGAGCGTGCATCGCGAGCATTTCGACCCCACGAAGGTACAAATTTCCACATTGCTTTCCATCAAAACCGGCGGCTGCCCGGAGGATTGCGGCTACTGCCCCCAGGCCGCCGGGTATGAAACCGGCACCAAGGCCAGCCGCCTGATGGCGGTGGAGACGGTACTGGAGGAAGCCCGCGCCGCGAAGGCGAAGGGTGCCGGGCGGTT
>JAGWZS010000106.1 GCA_018971905.1 Rhodospirillales bacterium
CTGCAACGCCGCCTCGGCGGACGCCATGCTGCTGACGGGAAGCAGAAACTTGCGAACAGACATGATACGGCCCCTTACCGGATAAGAGCGATGCAACGCATTCTGCACCCGCCCCCGGAAAAGGCAAAATTATAACATGTCGCGCAGGCGAAACCAGCTGGTGGCAAGCAGCAAGGCCGGGGTGCGCAGCAGCGCACCGCCGGGGAAACGCGCATGGGGGATGCGGGCAAACACATCAAACCGCGCGGATTGCCCGGCCACAACCTCCGCCGCAAGCTTGCCCGCCAGGCCGGTGAGCGCCAGCCCATGGCCGGAGAAGCCTTGCAGAAAGAGAATATTCTCCGCCAGCTTGCCAAAATGCGGCGCGCGGTTGCGAGTGATGTCCACAAATCCACCCCAGGCGAACGCCACCTTGGCGTCTTTGAGCTGCGGGAACACCGCCACGGCGCGCTTAAGCATTGCAGCGCCAAGGTTGGGCGGCGGCAATTTGGAATACGACACGCGCCCGCCAAACAACATGCGGTCATCCGCCGAGCGGCGGAAATAATCCAGCACGAAATTCATATCTGCCACCGCCTCGTTGCCGGGGATGAGACCCGGCACATCGCCGCGCGGCTCCGTGGCCATGATGTAGGTGCCAACCGGCATGATATAGCCGTTAAGCTGCCGCTCCAGCCCGTTGAGATAAGCCCCGCCGGCAATGATGAGGAATTTCGCGCGGATTTTATGCCGCCCCACATGCAGCGTAACGCGCTGCCCGTGCTCCACGCGGGCAACGGGTGACTGCGCGAAAATGCGCGCCCCGGCCGCCTGCGCCGCCTTGGCCAGGCCCAGCGTGTAGTTGAGCGGGTGGATATGCCCGGCCAGCTTATCCTCCAACGCCGCGATATAGCGCGGGCTGGCAAGCCGCGCGCGCAGCTCGGCTCCTTCCAGCAGCCGCCCCACCGGCGCGCCCAGCCTGGCCAGCTCTTCCTGCTCTTGCTTCAGCTCACGCACCTGGCGCGGCTTTAAAGCCGCGTGCAGGTAGCCCACATGCGGGTCGCACGGAATGGCATGGCGCTGGATGCGCGCGTGCAGCAAATCCACCGCCTCCACCGACATATCCCACAGTTTTTTCGCCTCGACCGGGCCAACAAGCTTTGTGAGCTTGTGCATGGAGGCGCTGAAGCCCGCCAACGCCTGCCCGCCATTGCGGCCTGATGCGCCCCAGCCGATATCCTGCGCTTCCAGCAGCACGGGGTTGTAGCCTTGCTCCGCCAGATGCAATGCCGCGGAGACGCCAGAGATGCCGCCGCCGACAATCGCTACATCGGTTTCAATATCCGCATCCAGCACGGGCGCGGAAAATTCCACGCGCCGCGTGGCCTGATAGTAATTATTCAGCATGGGCGCTTAAACGTTCAACAGCAGATGTTCACGTTCCCAAGAGGAAATAACGCGCAGATAGGTTTCGTATTCCAGCCGTTTCACCGCAACCAGAACATCAACCAGCTTGTCACCCAGCACATCGCGGATGGGCTGCGAGGCATCCATTAAGTCCAGCGCGTGGGAAAGCTCGCGCGGCAGCGTGTACTCGCCCGTGTAGGCAGAACCAATTTGTTCAGGCGGCGCTTCCAACTTCTCGATCATGCCGAGATAGCCGCAGGCCAGTGTGGCGGCGAAGGCGAGGTAGGGATTGGCATCCGCCCCCGGCACGCGGTTTTCCACCCGCATCGCCGCCGCATCGCCAAAAGGCACGCGCAGGCCGCAGGTGCGGTTGTCGTACCCCCATTGCAGATTGATCGGCGCATTGGAAAACCGCGTGAGCCGGCGGTAAGAATTCACGTTTGGTGCAAAAATCGGCATCACCGCCGGAATGTATTTTTGCAAGCCCGCGAGATAGGATTTGAACAGCGGGCTGGCCTTGCCATCCGCCCCGGCGAAAAGATTCCGCCCGGTCTTCGGGTCCACGATGCTCTGGTGCACGTGCATCGCACTGCCCGGCTCGCCGCCCATCGGCTTGGCCATGAAGGTGGCGTAGATATTGTGGCGCAACGCCACCTCGCGCACCGTGCGCTTGAACAGAAACACCTGGTCCGCCCGGTGCAGCGGGTCGCCGTGCAGCAGGTTGATCTCCACCTGTGCGGCACCTTCCTCATGGATCAGCGTGTCGAGATCCATCTCCTGCATGTCGCAGAAATCGTACATTTCCTCGAACAGCGGGTCGAACTCGTTCACCGCGTCGATGGAATAGGCCTGACGGCCGGTTTCCTGGCGGCCGGAGCGGCCAACCGGCGGGGTGAGCGGGTAATCGGGGTCGGTATTGCGGCCGACGAGATAGAATTCCAGCTCCGGCGCCAGCACAGGCTGCCAGCCTTTGTCTTCATAAAGCTTCAGCACGCGTTGCAGAACCTGCCGGGGGGCGATGGGCACGGGTGTGCCGTTCGCGTACTGGCAATCATGAATAATCTGCGCGGTGGGCTCATGCGCCCAGGGCACGAGACGCACGGTGGAAGCGTCCGGGATCAGTTTGATGTCGATGATCGCGGGGTCGGTCAGCTTGTCTGTTGGGTCGTCAGGGTATTCGCCGGTGACGGACTGGATGAAAATGGCCTCCGGCAGGCGCGGCGCGCCGCCTTTCAGGAATTTTTCCGCCGGCATGATCTTGCCGCGGGGAATGCCGGTGATGTCTGGCACCAGGCATTCAACCTCGGTGATGCGGTGTTCTTCGAACCAGTCTTTCAGATCGATCTTGCTGTTCATATGGCCCCCATTGCGGAAGACGCGGCGCCCGCAGGCGCGCTTTCGCGGATGATTTCAGAATTAGGCAGCTTGGCCGGGATTACAAAAAACCCGGGAGGAGGCCACGGCCCTGGCGCGCGCCAGAAGAACGGCATCAGCCCGCGCCTGCCTCCAAAATTCCGAAACGGGTTATTTTTGTACGGCCGGGGATACCACAGCACGCAAATCCTCAATCCTTGTTGGTGGCTCAGTCTCGCTTAATAGCCCGAGATGCGTCAAGAATATTCGCAAGATACCCCGTTATTCTGCCACTTTTTATTGCAGACCTAAGCATTTTAAGCGAATATCGTTGAATATCCTAAACGCGTGGATGGAACGTCATGTCACTGGCCCTGCAGGGTGTACAAATGTCTGACGATATCGGCAGCCGGCTGAAGCTGGTGCGCCAGATATTCGGGCTGACCCAGCGGGAACTCGCCCGCCGGGCCGGGGTGACCAATGGCGCGATTTCGCTGATCGAGCAGAACCGGGTCAGCCCGTCGATCTCCTCGCTGAAAAAAATCCTCGATGGCATCCCGCTCTCGCTCGCCGATTTTTTCACCTTGAACTTCTCCCCCTCGGATGAGGTGTTTTTCACCGCCGAGGAACTGACCGAGATCGCGCATCTGCCGGAAATTTCCATGCGGCTGGTTGGCCGCCGCGCGAAAGGCCGGGCGCTGGGGATGCTGCGGGAGGTTTACCAGCCCGGCGCCGATACCGGCGACACCATGCTGCGCCATGAGGGCGAGGAATGCGGCATCGTCGTCTCGGGCAGCCTCACGGTTACGGTGGGCGTGCAGGAGCGGGTTCTGAACCCCGGCGAGGCCTATTATTTCCGCTCCGACATTCCGCACCGCTTCCGCAACCAGGGAGCAGAGCCGTGCGTGCTGATCAGCGCCAACTCCCCGCCGACGTTCTGATGAACCTCACCGGCGGATGCCTGTGTGGCGGCGTAACCTACCAGCTGGAATTTAAGCCCCGCGATGTGGCGGATGTGTGCTTCTGCCGGGAATGCCGCAAGGCGAGCGGTGCCGCCGCCCTGCCCTGGGTGCAGGTGCCGCCAGCCCGCTTTGCCATTACCAGGGGCGCGGCCAAGGGCTATGCCTCCTCCCCCGGCGCCAGGCGCTGGTTCTGCGGCGATTGCGGCACGCCGCTTTACATGACCGACGCGCAAGGGCGATCTGTGGGGGTGACGCTGGGGTCTTTGGATAATCCAGAGGCCATCCGCCCGACCACCCAAGGCTGGATGTGCGAACGCGTTTCCTGGCAGGCGCTGGACGAAACCCTGCCCGCCTACGAGAAAGCCCCGCCTTACGATTTATAGCGTTTGGCTTTGTAGAGCTGCCAAAGCCCCAGCAGCACCGGCGCCGCCAGCGCCAGGGCGGCAACGTTCCAGGTGATGAAATCCAGGTTCTGTGGGCCTTCAATGACAAAATCCACCAGCGCCAGCGCCGCCAGACCGGTGGCGGACAGGCCTTCCTCCCACCCCAGGCTCGGGTGGTCATGGGTCCAGAGCCGCAGCACGGAGGCCATCACCGCGACGATGAACACCGCCATCGGCGCGTCGCGGTAGCGGCCATCGAACACCAGCAGCGCCTCGAACACACAAGCCGAGGCCAGGAACAGGAACCAGAGCGAGCCGTAGTCGAACCCAAAGCGACCACGCCGCAGCCGGGCCAGAACCTGCGCCCCGGTGCGGGTGAAGGCGGGCGGGCGGGCGGCCAGAAACGCCGCCGCGCGCCTGATGGCCGCGAAGGCCAGCAGCGCCTGCAAAGGCAGGTTCACCAGCGCGTCCAGCCGCAGCCAGTTGTCGTACAACATGGGCAGCGTGCCCATGCAGGCCAAAGCAAAGCCGTTGCCCAGGGCGAAGGCCGGCACCGCCAGGCGCATGTTGCGAAAGCCGGTGGATGCGAACAGCAGGCACCCGGCCAGCGCCCCCAGCCCGGCATACCAGGGCCAGGAGGGATGCTCGACCACCGGGCCGTTCAGCGGGAATTTCTGCACCCTATTGGCGTTCCAGATGCCCCAGTTGGCGCCTGCTACGCCTTCGTCCTCATATTTCCAATTCTGGTCAAAGGCTTCGATGAGGTTGTAATCCACGCCCTCCTTGTCCGCGAGGGTGACGAAGCGCCGCAGGAACACCGCCTCGTTCACGCGGGAGGGGGCTGCCGGGCCACGCCAGCGCCCGCGCGAGGGCCAGCCCGTCTCACCGATGGAGATTTGCTTGCCCGGGAACATCTTTTTGAATTTTTCGGTGGTGGCGCCGATTTCGGCCAGCGCGCCATCAACGGAAAGCGGCGTGTTCTCCCAATAGGGGAGGAAATGGATCATCACGATATCCACATGCGGCGCCACCTGCGGAAACTGCGCCCAGAAATCGGTCACGTCCGCATAGGCCACCGGCTGCTTCACCCGAACGCGGACATAATCGATGTCCTTGATCAGGTCATTCACCGAAAGATCCCGCCGCAACAGCACCTCGTTGCCCACCACCACACGCGTGACGGTGTGCGGGTAGGCATTGGCCTCGGCGATGCCAGCCTGCATCTCCTCAGCATTGTGCGCTGCGTCTGAGCCCAGCCAGATGCCGAGCCACAGCTTCAGCCCGGCCTTTTTGGCCAGGCCCGCAATGTCTGTGCCCGCCTTGATGCGCGCCATGGTTTCGGGCAGCGTTCCCTCGATGGCAGCGTATGTGCGAATACCGTTCGCCTGCCCCTTGATGAGTTCCAGATCCTTGGAGATCTGCGCCGGGGTGGGGAAAGTTTTCTCCATCGGCGTTTGCCATGCCTGATAGGGCGCATAAGACAGGGAGTTGAACTTGCCCGCGGGCATCGTCACATCACCCGCCTGGGGTTGATTCGGCGCCCGCCATAAAAATAAGGTGAGCAGGCTGAGCAGCACGCAGGCGAGAAGACCTTTGATCATGCCCACTGGCTTAGCCAACGGGCCCGAATTGGAAAAGAGAGATGACAGACCAGACGAGCGATAAGAACCTGATTTCCATTCTTACAGGCACCAGGCGCATCGCGCTGGTTGGCGCTTCCAACAAGCCGGACCGGCCCTCTTACGGGGTGATGCAGTATCTGCTCCGGCATGGCTACGAGGTTGTGCCGGTAAATCCGGCCCTGGCGGGGCAGGAGATTCACGGCCAGACGGTGGTGGCCACGTTGGCGCAGGCAGGCCCGTTCGACATGCTGGAGCTGTTCCGCCGCCCCACCGAGGTGCTGGAGCCGGTGCAAGAGGCGATCAAGCTGGGTGCGAAAACCATCTGGATGCAGCTTGGCGTGGTGAATGAAGAGGCCGCCAAGGCGGCGCGGGAAGCCGGTTTGGCGGTGGTGATGGACCGCTGCCCGGCGATAGAGCTGCCGCGCTTAGGCATTGGCAGCGCAGCCCACTGATTCGATCTACAAATGCCGGCGGAAACTGCCAAGTGGCCGTGCCTGCTTTCGCAGGGCCACGCCTGGTTGCACTGAAAAGCCGGCGGAACGGGTGAAGCCCGCGATTAACTACACGTGTCGTTAGGGCCAGCCTGCCAGAACTTGCACCATCCATGCGGGCTGATGACACCCCCGATCATGGTACAATGCCCAGGATCGCCGGGGATGAACATACAACAAGCGGCACATTGCTC
>JAGWZS010000107.1 GCA_018971905.1 Rhodospirillales bacterium
GATGACTACGCCGCCGAGGTCGCCGCCGCGCTGAAACAGGCCGGGCTGGCGGTGGAGCTGGACACCAGCAACCAGAAAATCCAGGCAAAAATACGCGACCATTCCCTGCATCACGTGCCGAACATTTTGGTGGTGGGCCGCAAGGAGGCGGAGGAACGCAAGGTGGCCATCCGCCGCCTGGGCGGTGCCGCGCAGGAGATCATGTCGTTGGAAGACGCCATCGCCGCCCTGAAAACCGAAGCCACCCCACCGGATCTGCGCTCATGAGCTTTAAAATTGGCATCATCCCTGTCACCGCCTTCCAGCAGAATTGCGCCCTGGTGTGGGACGACGAAACCAAACAAGGTGCGGTGATCGACCCCGGCGGGGATGTGCCGGTCATCATGTCTCAGATTAACAAGCTGGGCTTATCAGTCACCGATATTTTCCTCACCCATGGCCATATCGACCATGCGGGCGGTGCCACCGAGCTTGCCGGGCAGCTTGGCGTGCGTATCACCGGCCCTGGCATAGAGGATGAGTTCCTGCTCGACGGGTTGGCCGAGCAGGGCCGCGCCTACGGCATCACCGCCCGCAACTGCACGCCGGATGTGTGGCTGAAGGCGGGGGAGACCATCCGCCTCGGCGGCGAAGAGTTCGAGGTGCGTCATTGCCCCGGCCACACGCCCGGCCATATGGTTTTCCTTAATCGATTGATGAATTTCGGCATCGTGGGTGATGTGCTGTTCCGTGGCTCCATCGGCCGCACGGATTTCGGCGATTACGGCGACCATGAACAGCTCATCGCCTCCATCGAGCGCGAGCTGCTGGTGCTGCCGGACGATTTTTCTTTCATCTGTGGGCACGGTCCTGGCTCCACCATCGGCGAAGAACGTTGTTCCAATCCGTTCCTGAGAGGTTAAAGTCAGGGCAGGGGGTCGATATCCACCCAGGAAAGATGCCCACCCTTGCCCGCCCCGGTATCCATGAAAACCGCCTTGCCGCCCTTGCGGCCCGTGCGCACATAAGGCCGCCCATCTGTTGAGCGCTGGTCGTGCCCGACATAAACAGTCAGGCCCCGGGGGATCTCCTCTACCCATCGCAACACACGTTCGGGCTTGCCGGAATCACTCGTCTTTCCGGTTGTTTGGCCGAAAAGCGCGCGTGCCCATAACGGATCGTCGGGCCGACCTGAGGGAAATGGGCCAGGCTCCTGTTCCAACATGGCGGGGTGAAACCCGCCATGGACAAAAAATACCCGTCCGGCCTTTATCCAAACGGGTGCGGCCATGATCTCGGCTTGTGTGCGCTCTCGCAAGCCTGCGGGCAGCACCGCCAGGGTACGCATGGTCGGCTCGCCGCGTACCTTGTCGCCGCGCAGCGCCCGCGCCAGCTTGAAATCGTGGTTGCCGAGCAGAAACAGCCCGCGTTTTTCGTCCAGCAGCCGGAACATGATTCGCATCACGCCTGGCGTGTCTGGCCCGTCATCAACCAAATCGCCAAGCTGGACCAGGAACCTGTCTGTTTCCGCCGCTGCCGCGAAAGCTTTTGAATCCCCATGCACATCACCGACGATACGCAGAGGCGTGAGGGGCGGAATCATTCTCGCCAGGCCGGGCGCGCTAAAGCTCTAAAATCCATTACAGATGAGACATGGGTGTCCTCAAAGCTTCGGCAAGGGGGTAAACGCATTGTTTCCCTCAAGGCGTGGAGATGGTCATTCCCACATTTTGCCAAACCGTTGTCAGGCTCACATCGCCCCAGATGTGCTGGCCGTTATAATAGCTGCCTAAAACCCAATGCGCCGGGTCGTGGTCCATTCCCGGCGGACCTGTCTCTACAAAATGAATAAGACGAGGCAGGATATCGACATTTATTGTCCGTGTTTCACCATTCTTCACCCAAGGCCGGCCAAGCAGCGGCAGCGCATCATCTACGCCAAACGGATTTGTTTTGAAAAAGAAATTACTCCGGGGGTGCGTTTGCGCATCCAAACAGAACGCCATCCTGGCGGCTGGCTGCGGGCCGCAAAGACTTCCCAGCCCGAGCTGGTAGAACAATGTCTGATGAGAGATTAAATCATTCAAAATTACGGAAATCAGCACGCTGCCCTGGCTAACCCCGCAGCTTTTTGGAACGGAGATGTCGGTATAATGCATCGAAACCGTCGCCCTGACGCGCAGATGAGACATTGCCGATAGCGCGATGCCGTTGCTGCGGACATGGTAGGCACTTATGCCGCCTGACGGGCGGGCATTGACATCAGGCGAGGCAAAAAGGTCGAATTCGCGCGGTGAGCCGGAAGCGGTTTCACAAGGCAGGACGGCCCCATTCTGAGACAAGGTATAGCTTTCAGTACCCTCCGGCCCGCGTTTAACGACCACGCTCGCCCCCGGGGAAGCCGACGATGATATTGTGTCATCTCCCTGCTGCGTGACCGTGAACGGAGGCAATTTGTTGGGCGCGCCCCATTGCGCGATCGCCCAGTTCGGCGCGGTTCCGCTGGCACCATATTCCGCCGGCTGGCCGTTCGGTTGAACGGTTCGCGTCTTTATCGAAAAATCACCAGGTTGCTGGAATACATCCGTATCTTTCGCGATGGCCAAGGGGGGCAGGAAAACCAATGCTGCAAACACCATCGCGGCGAGGCGGTTCATTGGCATATTCGACACCCTTCCCGGTTGATAATAGAAATATAGGCGCGATCCTGATTCACGCCAGGGCCTATATCCTCAACCCGTCTTTATCGCCGCATAAGCGGCCAGCGCTGCCTGTCGGCCATCGGCGGGCAGCACCAGCGGGCGCGGGTAGCTCTGGCCCAGCGTTATTCCGGCCGCTTCCAGTATCTCCTCCGGCGCTTCCCAAGGCGCGTGGAGGTGCGTGTCCGGCAGGGCCTTCAACTCCGGCACATAGCGGCGCACGAAGGCGCCTTCGGGATCGAATTTTCTGCCCTGCAATACGGGGTTGAACACCCGGAAATAAGGTGCGGCATCTGCCCCGCACCCGGCCACCCATTGCCAGGAAGCGCCGTTCGCCGCCTCGTCAGCCTCGCACAAACAGTCCCAAAACCAGGCTTCGCCTTTCTGCCAGGGGATCAGCAGATGTTTTACGAGGTAGGAGGCGCAGATCATCCGCACGCGGTTATGCATCCAGCCGGTCTGCCAAAGTTCGCGCATTCCGGCATCCACGATAGGAATGCCGGTTCGCCCCTGTTGCCAGGCGGCCAGATGGCCTTTCCTCTCGTTCCAGGTGAACGCGCCGAACTCCTCGCGGATCGGCTTTTCCCGGATATCCGGGTGCTGCCAGAGCAGGTTGATCGAGAATTCCCGCCAGAGCAGCTCCTTCAGGAAGGTTTCCACCCCCTTGCCATTCCCCGCCGCCTTTGCCTGGTGCCACACATGGCGCGGCGAGATTTCGCCAAAATGCGCGTGGGGCGAGAGCCTGGACGTACCCTCCACGCCGGGTACATCCCGCGCTGTGGCATAATGCGTTACCGGCCCGGCCAGGAATGCCTGCAAACGCGCCCGCGCGCCCGCTTCGCCGGGCGTCCATTCCGCGCGCATTCCCCCCGCCCAATCCGGCCTGGTGGGCAGCAACTTCCAATCCTTCAGCGCGTCGCCTTTTGCCTTTATGGCTTTCAACGCCCTTGGCGCGGGCAAGGCGTCTTCCGGCACCCCGGCCTCCTGGCAGGCTTTCGAGAACGGCGTGAACACGCCAAACAGCCCGCCCGCCTTGGTGGTGATGCGCTCAGGCGGAAACAGGGAGGTGGAAAGATGCCGGTGCAGCCCGCAATCCAGCTTTTTCAGCGCTGCATCCAGCTTACGGTCGGCCTCGCGCCAGAACGGCTCATAGGCCCGCGCCGCGTGCACGCCGGTAATGCCGTGCTCCCTTACCAGCCCAGCGATGATTTCCACCGGCTCGCCCCGGCGCAAAACAAGCTGCCCGCCGCGCGCCGCGATATCCTCACCCAGCGCCGTGAGTGAATAATGTAGCCACCAGCGGCTCGCCGCCCCGGCGCGCTCATCCAGAATGTACAGCAGCAGCACATCCTCGCCGCTTTCCGCCGCCGCGTGCAAGGCCGGGTTATCGGCCAGCCGCAAATCATTACGGAACCAGACAAGCCGCGCCACGGCGTTAGGCCACCTCGGCCAACCGCCCCAATTGCTCCAGCGCGAAGGAATAAAGCTGCTCCTGGCCCAGCAGGAATACGCGCAGGCCCCGCGGAAACAGCCTGGCGATGGCGGGATCGCGCACGTCTTGTCCGCCGGTGAGGCTGCCAAAGGCTGGCAATATCAGCCGGGTGGCGCCATCAGATACGAAGCATGGGCGGGAGATCCGCTTGGCCCGCGATTCAACGCTGGCCTTGGGGCGAAAATGCCCAGAAATTTCGATGTCCCTCAGCCCCAGCCGTGGCGTCGCCTGATGCCGGAACACGAACGGGCCTTCACGATGCTCGGCCACGCACTGCCCGGGCAGATCGTGCGGGGGGGCGCCGTGATTGCCCGCCACCCAGATAATCTGCGCCTCGCGGCCCATTGCTTCGATGCGCGCCCGATCGTCTTTGGCGAGCCGCGCTGGGCCCTTGCCGTCATGCAGAGAATCCCCAAGCGCCACCAGTTTCGAGGGCCGGTAGAGCCGCACCAGCCTGGTCAGCTTTTCCAGTGCGGCGCGCGTGTCGTAAGGCGGCAGTGGGGCGCCCTGGGCGGCGAAGGCGGTGGCTTTCTCAAAATGCAGATCACCGACGATGAGCACCCGCTTGGCTGGCCAGTACGCGGCACCTGAGGGGTCGAGCATCAGCCGTTCGTTGCGAAAATGGAGAGGGGCAGCGGTCATGGACGGTGAAAGAGCATATTCTGCCCCCTAGAGCCATGTAAAAAATTGTGACGAAATTCGTTTTCAGCCTGCCGAAAAATCCGGCAGGCTGCCGACATGACCCCGCGGGCCGCTTCAGGCGGTTTTTTTCGCCTTTGCGGGCTTGGCCGTGGATTTTGCTGATGCCTTGGCGGCCGGTTTTTTGGCCGGCTTGGCAGCGGCTTTTTTTGCGGCGGGCTTGGCGGCGGCCTTTTTGGGCGCGGCTTTGGCGCCCTTCTTGCCGCGCGGGGCGAGGGTTTTGCCCTTCTCAGCCAACAGGGTAACAGCTTCTTCCAGCGTGACTGCGCCCATATCCGTGCCTTTCGGCAGGGTGGCGACGGTGTTGCCCCATTGCGCGTAGGGCCCAAACCGGCCCTTGCGGACAAGAATATCAGCCCCGTCCTTGGGGTGCTGGCCCAGGGTTTTCACCGATTCCTGCTTTTTGGCGATGAGGTCCATAGCCCGGTTCAAGCCGAGATGCAGCACGTTATCGTCCCGGTCCAGCGAGGCGAAAAGCGCGCCCATTTTCACGTAAGGGCCAAAACGGCCGATATTGGCCTCGATCTTCTGCCCGGTTTCCGGGTGCAGCCCGACCAAACGCGGCAGCGAGAGCAGGCCAAGTGCTTCTTCGAGCGCCAGGGTGGCGCCGTCCATTCCGCGCGCAAGGGAGGCCCGCTTGGGTTTTGCTTTTTTATCCTCAGGGTCCGGCTCACCCTGCTGGACGTACAACCCGTATGGGCCGCGGCGCAGGGTGATATCCTCTTGCGTGTCCGGGTGCTGGCCAAGAAGGCGCATCCCGTCCTTCAGCGAATCATCCTCGGTCTCGCCGCCCTCGACCGCGAGTTTGCGGGTATATTGGCAGGTGGGATAGTTCGAGCAGCCGATGAAGCTGCCAAAACGCCCTAGTTTCAGCCCCAGCCGGCCGCCGCCGCAGGCGGGGCAGGCGCGCGGGTCTGAGCCATCCTCCCGGGAGGGGAAGAAATGCGGGCCGAGATCCTGGTCCAGCGCGTCGATGACATCCGAGATTTTCAGGTCTTTCGTCTGCGCGATGGCGGCTGAAAAATCGTCCCAGAAGGCGCGTAGCACGGCCCGCCAATTGGCGTTGCCTTCGGCAACTTCGTCGAGCTGTTCCTCCAGATTGGCGGTGAAGCCGGTATCGACATAGCGGGCGAAAAAACTGACCAGGAAGGCGGTGACGAGGCGCCCGCGATCTTCTGGGATGAAGCGTCGTGCTTCCAGCTTCACGTAATTGCGGTCCCGCAGGACCGAGAGGATGGAGGCGTAGGTGGAGGGCCGGCCGATACCAAGCTCTTCCATCTTCTTCACCAGGCTGGCCTCGGAATAACGCGGCGGCGGCTGGGTGAAATGCTGGGTGGCGGTTACGTCCCGCGTTTTGGCGGGGTCGCCCTTGGCGATGGGCGGCAGGATGCGGCTGTCTTCATCCGTATCCGTAGGGTCGTCCTGGTCTTCCTTGTAAAGCTTCAAGAAACCATC
>JAGWZS010000108.1 GCA_018971905.1 Rhodospirillales bacterium
GCCCGCGCCTACAACACCGTTGTGCCCTCATCCGGCAAGGTGCTCACCGGCGGTGTGGATGCCAACGCCCTGCAGCGCCCCAAGCGTTTCTTCGGCGCGGCGCGTAATATCGAGGAGGGCGGCTCGCTCACCATCATCGCCACGGCGCTGATCGATACTGGCAGCCGCATGGATGAAGTAATCTTTGAAGAGTTCAAGGGCACCGGCAATGCCGAGCTGATCCTCGACCGCAAGCTCTCCGACAAGCGCACCTTCCCAGCCATCGACATCACCAAGTCCGGCACCCGCAAGGAGGAGCTGCTGGTGGAGAAGGCCGTGCTCTCCAAGATGTGGGTGCTGCGCCGTATCCTGAACCCGATGGGCACCACGGATGCGATGGAGTTCCTGCTCGACAAGCTGAAATACTCGAAGACCAACAATGATTTCTTCGAGGCGATGAACACCTGACGCGAAAAAGGCCGGTTTTACCGGCCTTTTTTATGTGCAGTCCGCCAGATTTACGCGGTGGCGGCTACTCCACGGCAACCGCCGTCAGCAGCGCTTCCGGGCTGGCAAGAATAGATTGGGGTGCTTCCGGGTGCCCGAACAGATAGCCTTGCATTTCGTCGCAGCCCAGCTCCATCAGGCAGAGCGCCTGTTCCATATGCTCCACCCCCTCGGCGGTCACTTTCGCGCCAAGGTCATGCGCCAGCCTGGTCAGCGCGCGCACAATCGCGTAGCCCCGCCGGTCGCTGGGCAGGCCAGATATAAAGCGGCGGTCGATCTTCATGCGGTTCAGCCCAAAGCGGTGCATCATGTCCAGCGACGCAGCACCGGTGCCAAAATCATCCACCGCCACCTGCACGCCCGCTTCTCGCAGCTGGTGCAGCTGGTGCAGCGCGTCCTCATGGTCCAAGGTCAGCCGGCTTTCGGTTATTTCCAGCTCCAGCCGGTGTGGCGGCAAGCCGGACTCGGCCAGCGCCTGGCTCACGGTTGCGGCAAAATGCAAATCCGCCAGCTGCATGGGCGAGATGTTCACGCAAAGCCGTACCTCATCCGGCCAATGCCGCGCCGCGGCGCAGGCGGCGCGCAGCACATAGGCGCCGAAATTGGCGATCAGCCCGATTTGCTCGGCAAGGGGAATGAACACGCGTGGCGGGATCTCGCCGAAATGGGCGTGCTGCCAGCGCAGCAGTGCCTCATAGCCGGTCAGCAGCCCATCTGGGGGGTTCCAGAGCGGCTGGTAGGCCACGTGCAACTCTCCCCGTGCCAGGGCCTGCAGAAGGTCCGCGTGCAACTGGCGGTTTGCAGTAGCTTCCAGGGCTGGCTCGTAGGTTTGATGCCCATGCCGGCCTGAGCGCTTCACGCTGTACATCGCCAGATCCGCCTGGCGGATCAGCTCTTCAGGCTTGGTATCGGCATTGTTGAAATAGGTGATGCCAACCGAGGCGGAGATACGTGTCTGTGTCTGCGGCAGTGTCACCGGCGCGGAGATGGCGGCGCAGATGTTTGCGGCCACGCGCTCGGCCGCCTGCCGCAGAGAGGGCCCTCCCCGCAGCAGCACGCCAAACTCATCGCCGCCCAGCCTGGCCACCAGGTCGGTATTGCGCACACAGCCTTTCAGCCTCCCGGCGATGATCCGCAGCAACTCATCACCCGCTTCGTGGCCATGGGCGTCGTTCACGGCCTTGAAGCCATCCAGATCCACCAGCAGCACGGCGACATTGTCCAGCGCCCGCTGGCCATGGTTCACCGCGTCGTTCAGCGTTTCATGGAACAGGATCCGGTTGGCCAGCCCCGTCATCGCATCGTGCCGGGAGAGAAAATGATTCTCCGCCACGGCGTTGCGGTACTGGGTCACGTCGGAGGCCACACCCACCAGAAACCGCCGCCCCGGCGGCACATGCAGCAGGGTTTTGCGCATGATCATGGTATGGGTGTAGCCCGAGGCGGGCAGGGTAAAGCATTCTTCGGTTTCGACCATCTCGCCCACGGCCAGCACTTCATCGTCAGAGGCCCAGCTGAGCGCCGCCTGCGCGGGCGGAAAAATATCGAAATCAGACCGGCCCAGCAGCTCCTCCCGCGTGCCGCCGAGCAGCCTGGTCGCGGCGTCGTTCAACAAAATCCATTTATGGTTTTCATCTTTGATGAAAACCGGGCTGGGAATGATATCGATTATTTTCTGTAACGAGTCTGCCGACCCGAGCAGCCTTTGATGCAACATACCGCGACGGTACAGAACCGGAATTAATGGATTCCTAAAGCCAGCTGGCTTACCCGCAATGCTGCTGGCGGTACGGGTCCATTTTATAGGTGCCCAGAATTTTGCACTCGGTCGAGAAAAACCCAAGCTCCTCGAAGGCCAGCTGCAGGGCGCGCTGGTCCGGGTGGCCTTCCACCTCGGCCAGGAACTGCGTGGCGGTGAAGCTGCCGTTCAGCATGTAGCTTTCCAGCTTGGTCATGTTCACATTGTTGGTGGCAAAGCCGCCCAGCGCCTTGTACAGCGCCGCCGGCACGTTGCGCACGTTAAACACGAAGGTGGTCATCAGCCCCGGCGTTTCCGGTTCCAGCACCAAAGGCTCCCGTGCCATGATGTAGAAGCGTGTGGTGTTGTGGGTGGCGTCCTCCACGTTCCGGCGCAGAATGTCCAGCCCGTGCATGTCCCCGGCGAGAGAGGATGCAATGGCGGCATCCTCCTTGTTGTTAAGCCGGGCTACAATTTCGGCGGCACCTGCCGTGTCATATTCCACCACCGGGGTAGCGCCCAGCTCGGCCAGCAAATTACGCACCTGGCCCAGCGCCACGGTGTGGGAATGGATGCGCCTGATGTCGCTGGTTTTGGTTCCCTTGGGCGCCAGCAGGCAATGTTCCACGCGCAGAAAGCTCTCGCCGATAATCGAGAGCCCGCTTTCCGGCAGCAGCGCGTGCATGTCCGCCACGCGCCCGGCTAGGGAATTTTCCGGCGGCAGCATGGCAAGCTCCGCCCGGCCTTCTCGCACCGCGGCCATCGCCGCCTGGAAGGTTTCGCACGGAAGCGTGGCGGCACCGGGATAGGCGATGCGGCAGGCAAGGTCGGAATAGGCGCCGGGCTGGCCCTGGAAGGCGATTATGCTCATGGGCTCAGCGCCTCCCGTGCGCGTTCAAGGTCTTCTGGAGTATCCACGCCGAACGGCGCCTGTTCAACCCGCGCCACGCCGATGCGCAGCCCGGCTTCCAGTGCGCGCAGCTGCTCCAGCTTTTCCCGTACCTCCAAAGGCGAGGGCGGCAGCGAAACGAAGCGCGCCAGCGCCGCGCGGCGGTAGGCGTAAATGCCGATATGGTGCCAGAACGGCCCTTCGCCGCTGGGAATGAGGCTGCGGGAGAAATACAGCGCCGGCGCCACATCGCTGTCCTGTGTGAACGCACAGGCGCATTTCACCACGGAAGGGGCATGGCGCTCCTCTGCGGTGGTAATGGGCGCCACGAGCGTGCCGATGTCATAGCCTTGCGCCAGGGGTTTCAGCACCGCCGCCAGATAAGCCGGGTCGATGGACGGCAAATCGCCTTGCAGGTTCACGATCACATCGTGTGTGCCCGCCGCGTCCAGGCTTTGCAGTGCCGCGAAAATACGGTCCGAGCCGGAGGGCAGATCGGGCGCCGTCATCACTGCCATGCCCCCGGCTGCTTCAACCGCCGCGGCCACCTCCGCCTCGCAGCACGCCACCGCCACTGGGCCGAGCCCGGCTTCCTGCGCGCGGTGCAGCACATGCGCGATCATCGGCCGGCCGCCGATATCGGCCAGCACCTTGCCAGACAGGCGGGTGGAGCCCAGCCGCGCCGGAATCAGAACGATAGGGTTCAAAACATGGCTTTCATTGCTGCTTGCCGCCCTGCCTAAATCCCTCTACGCCTTAGTGCAACGCATAGAGAATACGAACCCGGGGGAAACGGATGAGCAAGGCGGGCAAGGACAGTCTGCTTGGTAACAAAATCGCGGCAGGGGTGCTCACGGCAGGGCTGGTGCTCTGGGGTGCCAACCGCATCGCCCATATCGTTATCAGTGATGAGGCGCCGCACAAAGCCGCCATCCAGATCGCCGCCCTGCCCAGCGCCGCCCCCGCGGCGGCGGCACCCGCCGGGCCGGAAAGCGTGCTGCCGCTGCTGGCCTCGGCGGATATCGCCAAGGGCGAAGCGTTCATGCAGCAGCAATGCTCGTCTTGCCACACTTTCACAAATGGCGGCGCCAATGGCGTTGGTCCCAATCTCTACGGTGTGCTGGGCGCGCCTATGTTCGCCCATGCCGGGTTCAGCTACTCCGCCGCCGTTAAGGCCAAGGCCAAGGGCAGCTGGGATTTCGACAAGATGAACCAATGGCTTTTTGCCCCGAACGATTTCGCGCCCGGCACAGGCATGTCTTATGCCGGCATCACAAACACCCAGGCCCGCGCGAACGTCATTGCGTATTTGCGCACGCTCTCCACCAGGCCGCTGCCCTTGCCCACGGCGGATGAGATCAAAGCCGCCAGCGCCGCTGCCACCCCGGCCGCCGCCCCCGCTGCGCCGGCACCCGCTGCCGCGCCGGTTGCAAGCCTAGGCACGCTGCTGGCCAAGGCCGACCCCGCGAAAGGCCAGGCGCTGTTTCAGGAACAATGCGCGGCCTGCCACACCATCACCAAGGGTGGGGCGAATGGGGCGGGGCCGAATCTCTACGGCGTGGTCGCGGCGAATGCCTTCTCCACTCCGGGCTATACCTTCTCGGCCGCCGTGAAATCCAAGGCCGGCCAGCCATGGACGGCCGCAACGCTGGATGCCTGGCTGAAAAACCCGATGGGCTACGCCCCTGGCACCTACATGGCCTATCCGGGCATCAAGAACGACCAGACGCGGGCGGACATGATCGCCTATCTCAACCAGAACTCCCCCACGCCCGCGAAGCTCCCCTGAGGCTATGCAAGACCTCATCGCCACCGCCAACGCGGCGCTTGATGCCAGCGGCGCCGTCATCCGCCCATATTTCCGCGTGGGTCTGGGGGCGGATGACAAATCCGACGAAAGCCCGGTAACGGTGGCGGACCGCAAGGCCGAGCAAGTGCTGCGCGCCGCCCTGGCCAAGGCCACGCCGGATTTCGGCATCATCGGCGAGGAGTTTCTGCCCCATAACCCGGATGCCCGCCATGTCTGGGTCATCGACCCTATCGACGGCACCCGCGCCTTCATCACCGGCCGCACCAGCTTCACCACGCTCTTGGGCCTGTTGGAGGACGGCGTGCCGGTGCTGGGGTTTATCGACCAGCCAATCACCGGCGAACGCTGGTCCGGCGGGCGCGGCGTCCCGGCCGCCTTTACCGCCCCGCTGGGCGGCACGCCTGGTACAAGGCAGGCGGTGAGCCTGGCCCAGGCGGAACTCTCCTGCACCTCACCGGAGATGATCGAGAGCGCCGGGGCGGATGCGGTTAAGCGCTTTGCCCGCCTGAAACAGGCCGCCAAGCGCATCTATTGGGGCGGCGACGCCTACGCCTTCGGGCTGCTGGCGCTGGGTCAGATCGACATCATCGCCGAGAACGATCTGAAACCCTGGGATTGGGCCGCACTTGCCCCAGTGATCGGGGCGGCGGGTGGCGTGGTCACAGACTGGTCCGGTGCACCCCTGAAGCTGGGGGCTGACGGCTCCGTGCTGGCCAGCGCCAACCGTGCCTTGCACGAGGAAGCGCTGGCGGTTTTGAACCAGTAAACGCCGCCGCGCCTTTAACCACGCGCGGCCTGTTAAAGCTTTTCGCAGAAAAGCTGGGCATCCGGTACGCCGGCCTGGCGGGCGGCCGCAAGCACGGTTTCCACCATTTTCGGCGGCCCGCACACGTAAATATCCGGTGGCGTTCTGGCGCTGGCGAGCTGCGCGGCTAAAATCTCGGCCGTGCTGCCTTGCACGGTGCCGGCGCCAGACGTGCCGTGCCAAACCGCGAAGGTTGTTTGCAATTGCGGCAAAGCCTCGCGCAGTGGGTTGAAGATCTCATCCGGTAGCGCCTCCTCAGGAAGGTTCACGCCGTAAATCAGCCGCACGGGCGTGGCGTCCTGGAATTCCGCCATCTGGCGCAGCATGGAGAGCAACGGGGCCAGGCCGCAACCGCCACCCACCAGCCAGCGCGCCCTGGGGCTGGTTTCGTCGAGCGTAAACTGGCCAAGCGGGCCGCGGAGTTCCAGCCTGTCGCCCGGTTTTGCCTCCCGCGCTAGCCAGCCGGAAAAAACGCCGCCGGGCACCAGCCGGATCAAAAATTCCAGCACCCCCTCCCAGTTCGGCAGGTTGGCCAGCGAGTAAGCCCGGCTGAT
>JAGWZS010000109.1 GCA_018971905.1 Rhodospirillales bacterium
GGGTCAGGCTTTCCAGCGTGATCATGCCGCGCTTTCATCCGGCAGGGCGAGTCCGGCGCGCAGGGCGGTGAAACGGCTTTCCAGCCGCGCATCCCATTCCGTCTTGTCCAGCCGGTCGCCATCTTCCGTTAGCAATTCCAGCAAAGCGCCGCCGGGGATGATGCTGTCATCCGCCACCAGGGCCAGCGCCTCGCCGGAGAGTTTTTCTTTCAACGCCGGAATATCGGAAGGATGCAGATGCAGCCGCATGGTTTGGCGCGGACCGCGCTCAGCGGCGGCTTCCTTCAGCAGGGTTTTTACTAGCCCTGCCAGCTCGGCGCGGGCGTTGCCGCTTTCCCCACCGGCAATGTGCCGGGCGAGCTGAAAAGCCATATCCAGCACCAGCGCGGCAAGGTCTTGCTCTTTCAATGCCAAGGGTGCCGCAAGCTGGGCAACGCCCTGTTCCATAACAGCCAGCAGCCGGGCCAGCTTTTCCTGCTGCGGCGCGGCTGCGGCACGCGCGGCCGCCTCGCCGGCCTCGCGCGCTTCGGCCAGGGCTGCGTCACGCAGTTTCGTAACCTCGAGCTTCACGCGCCGTTGGATTTCGGCGTCCCGCGCGGCGCTTTCCGCCACATCCGGCACCAATACGGTCTGCACGAAAGCGCGGTTGCGGGAGGCTGTTACGAAGCTCATGGTTCAGTGCCATGATAGGGCGGGGCGCCAGAATTGCCTGCCGCCATGCGCAAAAATTCCATGCAGAGCCCGCCGAGTGGCGCCAGCAGCGCGAGAGCCGCGCCCACAAGCAGTCCGACCGCGAGGGCCGAGAGCAGCCACGCTCCCGCCATGCCGAAATCAGTGAAGCTATCGGGCTCATGCGTGGCGGCCCAGCCTGTTGCCGCAGCCAGACTGAGCAGAAACGGGCTGAATAATTTTTTCGGCTTGCGTGCTTTTGCTTTGGCCACGGTGTATTTATCCTTGCGGTTGGTCTTGTTGCGGTACGCCGCCTGCGGGTTCGGGCGCGTGAATTACCACCACCACGCGCCGGTTTAGCGCGCGTCCGGCGTCTGTATCGTTGCTGGCGACGGGCGAAAACTCGCCGAATCCCTCTGCCGCCAGCACATTGCCGTTAACGCCATTGCTGACAAAGAGCTGCACAACCGCAACGGCGCGTTCAGCCGAGAGCGACCAGTTGGAAGGAAATTGCGCAGTGGTGATGGGTTGATTATCCGTATAGCCTTGCACGGTAATTCTGTATCCTGCGGGAAGCTGCATCAGCCCCGCCCCTACCTGCGACAGCAGTTTCGCTGCGGCTGGTTTCAGCGTGGCCTCGCCGGAATTGAACAACACAGAGGCATCGAGCTGTATGGTCAGGGTAAGCGGGGCATCATTGATGGTGACCTGATGTTTTTCGATCATCGGCTGGAACAACGTGCTCAGCTTCAGGTGCAATTGCTGCAGAGATTGGATGTCCTTCGCCAGCTGCCTGGCCATGGTCTGCGGAATTTTGGCCTGCGCGGCAGACAGTTTTGCTGCCGGCCTGGGAATTGGCGACACATGGTACTGCAACACGCCGCGCGAGCCAGAGGGCTGTGAGACGATGACGGCTGGCGGCGCACCATGAAACGCCTCAATGAACGCCTTGGTGATTTCTTCCTGCTTAAACTTATTGCGCGATGAGGAGGCATACAACACCACAAAGGTGGCCAGCAGCAGCGTCAGCAAATCGGCGTAAGAGATGATCCACCGCTCATGATTCGCCGCTGGCTCAGGCTTGGGTTTTTTGGCGGGAAGTTTCGCGCTGGCCATGGTTCAGGCCGCCTGGGAGGCGCCTTCAGGCACCTCCTGCTCATTGTTTGGGGCTTTGGCCGCAGGCTCTTCATGTAAAAAGCTCTTGAGCGTTTGCCTGATCACAATGCCCGGCTTGCCTTCAGCCAACAGCAGAAAGCCCTGGATCACCACCATGCGCTCACGCTCCAGCTCCTTGGCGATGGATTTCAGCCGTCCTCCCAGCGGCAGCGCAATGAGATTGGCAAACCCCACGCCATACACGGTGGCGATGAAGGCGGTGGCGATACCCTCGCCCAGCTCGCTGGGGTGGTCGAGCCGCATCATCACATGGATCAGCCCCAGCACCGCGCCCATCACGCCGATAGTGGGGGAATAGCCGCCCATCGCCTCCCACACATGAGCGGGGTGCTCCTGCTCGCGGTCCAGATTCTCGGCAACGATGCTGAGCATGGAGGCAAAATCCTCAGGCGCGGTGTTATCCACGATCATTTGCAGGCCCTGGCGCTGGAACGGGTCTTCCACGTTCGGAATCTCCTGCTCCAGCACCAGTGTGCCGAAACCGCGCGCCTTGGAGGACCAGTCGGACACATGGTCGATAAACTCGTGCAGGTCGATCCTGGGCGGTTTGGCTAGCCACATCACTGCTTTGATGCCGCAGAGCAGGGTACGAAACCCAAACTGCACCAGGCAGGCCGATACCGAACCGCACATGACGATGATGAAGGCCGTGAGGTTGAGCAGGGAGGAGATCGGCACATGGTCCGTCAACGCGCCGCCAAGGATGACAAAAACCCCGAGCAGCAGCGTAGCCAAATTGATCAAGACACAAATTCTCCTCGTTGCGCCGCATTGATATGCAGGGCGAGCGCCTCCAACGCCCGCTTGCGCAGCCGCGAGGCGTAGCCCTCGCTGATATCCAACACGCTCGCGATTTCCCGATTGTTAAGTTCCTCGTAAAAATGCAGCGCCAGAACCCGGTATTCGAGCTGGGGCAGGGCGCGCAGCGCCTCCACCAGCAAGGTGCGGTTATCCACGCGGGTCAGCAGGGCCAGCGGGTCTTCCGGCCCATCCCCGTTGTCGTGCACGGCAATGTCCACGGCATCCTGGTCAAAAATGGCCTGGCTGCGCCGGCGCGTGCCTTCGCGCCGCAGCCCGTCGATCATCGCGCCCTTTATGCGCCGCGCTGCGAAGGCCTGAAACGGGACGCCATGCTCAGGGTTGAAACGCTGCGAGGCTTCCATCATGCCGATGGCGCCCCACTGCAGCATGTCATCCAAATCCGCCCAGGGCATACGCGCCTTCATCAGCAGCGCCATGCGCTTGATCCAGTGACCATAAAGGGCGGTCAGCTCCGCCTGGCCGGGGGCGGCGGCGTCAGCCATTGGCGGGCTCGGCCGTGTGCACCACCTGCAGCGGCATGGTCTCTGGAATTTCTTCCAGGGCGATAACCGGGGTTATGCCGCTCACGCATTTCGCCACAGCGCGGCGCAGGGCCAACTGCACCACCAGCACCGGCTTGGCGCCGCGCGCGCGCATGGCCTTGGCCGCCTGCTCCGCCGCCTGGCGCAGATGGGTGGCAATTTCAGCCTCTACCTCGCTGGCCGGGTTTTCCCGCCCAGCGCGCAGAGATTTAGTGACCAGCTCTTCCAGCTTAGGTTGCAGCACGGCCACGCGCAGCGCCGGTTCGCCGCCCATGAACTGCCCGGCGATGAAACGCCCCAGCCGCAGCCGCACTGCCGCAAGCAGGCGCTCTGGCTCCTTGGTGCCGCCATCGGCGGCTTCCACCAGCGCCTCGGCGATGCGCTCGAAATCCCGCACAGGCACCTCCTCGGCCAGCAGCCCCTGGCAAACCTGGCGGATAACCCCGGCTGAAAGCGTGGCGCGCAGGTCTTCGGCCAGCCGCGGCGTGGTTTCCGCCAGCCGCGTCATCAGCCCTTCCACCTGCGGGCGGCCCAGCAGGTCTGCCCCATAACGCTTCAGCACCTCGGCAAAATGGGTGGCCACGGCCGAGGCGGCATCCACCACCGTGTAGCCAAGCTCTTCGGCGGCTGGAATGCTGCCTTGTGGAATCCACACCGCGTTCTGGCCGAAGGCCGGGTCTTTCACCGGGCGGCCGATGGTGAGTTTGTCCACCACCATCGGGCCTTCAATGGCCAGCCATTGGCCGGGCCACGCCTCGCCACTGCCGATAACCGCCCCGCGCAGGGTGAAGCGGTAGCCATGGGCGGGCAGTTCTGAGGAATCGCGGATATGCACGGCAGGCACCAGAAACCCCATGGCGCGGCCGTAGCGTTGGCGTACGGCGGTCAACCGCCCCAGCAGCCGCCCTTCGCCCTGCCCCACCATGGGCGCCAGGGCAAAGCCGATATTCATGCCCAGCGGGTCCACACCGGAAACATCCGTCAGGCTGTCCGGCTTAACCTCGGGTTTTGCATTTTCGCCTTGCGCCGCCTCAAGCTGCTCCGTCTGCGGTTGCGCGCGAGACAGCCGCCAGGACGAAACGCCCAGTGCCGTACCCAGCAGCAGGAACGGGATGTGCGCCATTTCCGGCACCAGCCCGATGGCGATGGTGATGGCCGCCGCAATGGCCAGCGCCTGCGGGTATTTGGAAAGTTGGGATTTGATCTGCGCGCCGATATCTTCCCCCGTGGCCACGCGCGTAACCACCAAACCCGCTGCGACGGAGATGGTGAGGGAGGGGATCTGCGCCGCCAGGCCATCACCCACGGTCAGCAGCGTGTAGGTGCGCGCCGCATCACCAAGCGGCAGGCCATATTGCAACGTGCCAATGATCAGCCCGCCCAGCATGTTCACCACCAGGATGATCATTGCCGCGACAACATCGCCCCGCACGAATTTGCTGGCACCATCCATCGCGCCGAAGAAGTCCGCTTCCTGGCGCAGCGCCTCGCGCCGCCGCTCCGCCGCCTGAGGAGAGAGAATGCCGGCATTGATCTCGGCATCAATCGCCATCTGCCGCCCTGGCAGAGAATCCAGCATGAAGCGCGCCGACACTTCCGCCACGCGCGAGGCGCCCTTGGTGACAACGACGAAATTGATGATGATGAGAATGACGAAGATGATGCCACCGACAACATAATTGCCACCGACCGCGAACTGGCCGAAGGATTCAATCACATGCCCCGCCGCCCCAGGCCCGGTGTAGCCGTTGAGCAGAATGGCGCGCGCGGTGGCGACATTCAGCGCCAGACGCATGAGCGTGGTGGCCAGCAGCACCGAAGGAAAGGAAGAGAATTCCGACGGTGAGGGGATATAAAGCGACGCCGCCAGAATGACGAGTCCGGCTGAAATATTCAACGCGAACAGAAAGGATATGGCAGGCCCCGGCAGAGGAATCGCCAGCATCACCAGCACCAGCAGAATCACCAGCGGCCCTGAAAGCTGGCTGAGGCTGAAGCCGCGCGGACGCGCAAGAGCGAGTGTGTCAGCCATGCAAAAGCCCTGGAATAGCGTTGAATAATCTTGTGGCGTAATGCTCAACGGCAGCCATCATCAGCGGCCCCGCCGCCATGGTCACCAACGCCAGCCCGCCCAGCTTGAACACGAAGGGAATGGATGCCTCGCGTACCTGCGTTGCGGTCTGCAAAACGCCCGCCGCCAGGCCGATGATCAGCATCAGCAGCAGCACGGGCCCGGCCAGTTCCGCGAAAGCCAGCCAGGCGCCGCTGTTCACGCCGCTGGCATTCATGAAGTGACTTCTTCCTCTTCCTTCACGGCATCTTCGGCCAGCGCGGTCACGCGCACGCCGTAGCGGTCGTTCGCAACGGCAACCACCTCGCCATACGCAAGCTTCTGCCCATTGGCAAAAATCGCCAAAGGCTCGCCAATCACCTGGTCGAGTTGCAAAATCTGCCCGTGCCGCAGGGCCCGCAGGTCTTTCACACTAATCTGCGTGCGGCCCAGTTCAACCGCCACGGCCACCTGCACCCGGTCCAGCACCACCTTGGCGGTAATGGCGGCGGCACCGCGCGGCTGCGCCTGCAGCCGTTCAAGCTCCACACGCTCCGGCTCTATGAGTTTCTCTGCGCCGGTCAGGCGTTCTCTTTGCTCAACCATTGTGGTTTCTCCTTCGTCTTCGGATTTCACGCGGCAGCACACATGCCCGTCCTGCTGGCCATAATCGGCCAGGAACAAATCCACACCTCCGCCTACCGCCACCGCATGTGGCAAGAGTGTCACAGGCAGCAGATCTCCCGGCCGCAACGCCTGAAATAGCACAAGCGGCAACTGCGCTCTGGCAACTTCAAAGCGCAGGCCTACGTTTGTGCTGTCGGTTAGCTGCTCTACACCGCCTGTCCAGTTTATATCCGGTCCGCGCCCGCCCAGCAGGCCGGATTGGCTGGCGATTTTCGCTTCAAGCGTTTCAAACGCCGAATAGGGCACGATAAGCCGGATGGTTCCCGAGCCCAGCTCCGTTTCAAAAATGCCGGTT
>JAGWZS010000110.1 GCA_018971905.1 Rhodospirillales bacterium
ATGGCGTCGTACTTGTCCTGGTCGTAGCCGATCAGGTCCATCTTGTTCACCGCCAGCACGATGTGGCGGATGCCGATGAGATGGGCGAGGTAGGAATGGCGGCGGGTCTGCGTCAGCACGCCCTTGCGCGCATCAATAAGAATCACCGCAAGATCCGCCGTGGAGGCGCCGGTGACCATGTTGCGGGTGTATTGCTCGTGGCCGGGCGTGTCCGCCACGATGAATTTGCGCTTTTCGGTGGCGAAGAAACGATACGCCACGTCGATAGTGATGCCCTGCTCGCGCTCGGCGGCGAGCCCATCAACCAGCAGCGCGAAATCGATATTCTGCCCTTGCGTACCGACTTTCTTGGAATCAGCTTCCAAGGCGGCAAGCTGATCCTCGAAGATCATCTTAGAATCGTAAAGCAACCGGCCGATGAGCGTGGATTTACCATCATCCACCGAGCCGCAGGTGATGAAGCGCAGCAGCGATTTATGCTGATGCTTCAGCAGATAGGTGTCGATATCCTGGGCGATCAGCGCATCAGCCTGGTAGGAGCTTTCCTGGATCTCGCTCATCAGAAATATCCCTCCTGCTTCTTCTTTTCCATGCTGGCGCCGCCTGCATCCTTGTCGATCACCCGGCCCTGGCGCTCGGAGGTGGTGGTGAGCAATGTTTCCTGGATCACCTCGGTGATGGAGTGCGCGCTGCTCTCCACAGCACCCGAGAGAGGATAGCAGCCCAGCGTGCGGAACCGCACGGATCTCTGCACCGGCACCTCGCCGGGGTTCAGGCGGAAGCGCTCGTCATCCACCATGATCAACAGCCCGTCGCGCTCTACCACGGGGCGCTCAGCCGCGAAATACAGAGGCACGATGGGGATGTTTTCAAGATGGATGTACTGCCAGATATCCAGCTCGGTCCAGTTGGAGATGGGAAACACGCGGATGCTCTCGCCCTTATTTTTGCGGGCGTTATAGAGGCTCCACAGTTCGGGGCGCTGGCTTTTTGGGTCCCAGCGATGATTGGCGGCGCGGAAGGAGAAAATGCGCTCTTTCGCACGGCTTTTTTCCTCATCGCGCCTCGCGCCGCCAAAAGCCGCGTCGAAGCCGTATTTATCCAGCGCCTGCTTCAGCCCCTCTGTCTTCCACATATCGGTATGCAGCGGGCCGTGGTCGAACGGGTTGATGTTCTTTTCCTTGGCTTCGGGGTTTTGGTAAACCAGCAGCTCCATGCCGCTCTCGCGCGCCATGCGGTCGCGCAGCTCGTACATGGCCTTGAACTTCCAGGTCGTGTCCACGTGCAGCAGCGGGAAGGGCGGCGGCGCGGGGTAAAACGCCTTGCGCGCCAGATGCAGCATCACCGCACTGTCCTTGCCGACAGAATAAAGCATCACCGGCTTTTCGCTCTCCGCCACCACTTCGCGCATGATGTGAATCGATTCAGCCTCCAGACGCTGCAAATGCGTCAGGCTTATCTTCGCGTCGGCGGCTTGCATTCACCCTGTCTCCATACTCAACTGCGCCTGTACTTGGCACGCGCAATAGCCGCACACAAACACAAAAAGCCTCATGTAAATCTGGCTGCCGGGAGACAAAATTTTTACCCCTGGAGCAAGCAGCGAGGCATAATCACCCATACCCTGTAAAGTCTATCTTATAAATATTTTTATAAATTGCACCGGGCTTGGGTTTTGGGGCGGTCTCGTTTATCTCGACACCATGTGGAAGAGAACGACATGAAAGGCGCCCTTGTTACCGGCGGCGGCAGGCGGTTGGGTGCAGCCATTGCCAGACATCTGGGCGCCAAAGGTTGGCATGTGCTCGTGCATCACCACGCCTCTGGTGATGGCGCGCGCCAGGTGGCGGCGGAGATCATCGCCGCAGGCGGAAGCGCCACACCTTTACAGGCCGACCTCGGTGATGCCGCGGCGGTAGCTCGGCTGTATGAGGAATGCGAGGCGGTCTGCCCACTCGAACTGCTGGTCAACAACGCCTCAAGCTTTGCTTACGACACGGCCGCCAGCGTTACCACCGAAGCGTTGGAGGCGCAGATGCGGGTGAATTTGTTCGCCCCGGTGCTGCTGACGCAGAAGCTCCATGCCGCCCTTACCGCGCGCGGGACGCAGGGCGTGGCGATTAATATCGTGGACAATAAAGTGTTCGGGCTGAACCCGGATTATTTCTCTTACACCTTAACCAAGGTGGCCTTGCAGGGGATGATCCAGATGCAGGCGATGGCCTTGGCTCCCACGCTACGGGTGGCGGGCATCGCGCCTGGCATCACCCTCATCAGCGGTTTGCAGACCGAAGCGGAGTTCGAGCGCAGCCACCGCAACAACCCGATGGGCCTGGGCTGCACGCCCGAGCAGATTTTGAACGCGGTGGATTTTATCCTGGCGAGCCCGGCCTATCATGGGCAGACCATGGTGATCGATGGCGGGCAGGTGCTGCAGCGTCGCCCGCGTGACGTGGTGTTCCTGGAAAACCCCGCTCCGGCCGCGCCTTAGCCCGGCGTTGCGGGCGCGCTGTTTCGCGGCTAATCAGGCGGGGTCAGTGTCTCAAGGGTTATTCAGCTTGCAGAACCGCCTTTATCGCCTCAGCACCCTCGCCTCGTTTATCCTGTTAGCCGGCTGCGGAACCGCCAACACCCTTGGCCATCAGCTGTTTGGGCTGAACAATGGCGGCGGCGCCTCCGGCGCCATGCACTCCGTGTTCGGCTACGCCGTGGCGGATGAGCCTCAGGCGGCCATCGTCGGGCGGAATGTCCTGAATCTCGGCGGCAACGCCGTGGATGCCGCGGCGGCGGAAGGCTTCGCCCAGGCCGTCACCCTGCCCTCACGCGGCGGGCTTGGCGGCGGCGGCGCCTGCCTGATCAAAATGCCCGATGCCAGCGGCAAAATGCAACCGCCTGTGATGCTGAATTTCCCCGCAGGGGCACCTGCCGAAAATGGCGGAGACCGCCCCGCGGCGGTGCCATTGTTGGCGCGCGGGCTGCTCGCCATGCAGGCACGTTACGGCCAATTGCCGCAATCCGCCGTAATTGTGCCCGCCGAACGCCTTGCCGGCGGCGCGCAAATTTCGCAGGCGCTGGAAGCTGATCTGGGTGTAGTTGGCAATGCTTTGCTAGCAGACCCGCAGGCAGCCGCCATCTTCGCCCCTGGCGGGCACATGCTGCCGGAGGGTGCAACCTTCCAGCAGCCGGACCTTGCCACCACGCTTGAAAGCCTGCGGGTGAACGGGGTGAACGGGCTTTATGCCGGCGCTAATGCCGCTCAATTCGCCAACGCCGCCAACGCCGCAGGTGGCGGGCTTACCGCGCAAGACCTGCTGGATGCCGTGCCACAATACGGCACACCGGATATTACGATCCAGAATGGCTATGCGGTAGCCAGCCTGCCGACAACCGCCTCCAGCCAGGAGAACGCTTTGCCAGCCTCCGCCAGCTTCATGGCGCTGGACAAAAATGGCGGCGCGGTGATCTGCGTCACCTCCATGAACAATCTGTTCGGCACCGGGCGCATCGCCCCCGGCACGGGCGTGCTGCTGGCCGCCTCCCCGCGTACCAACCCCACGCCGAACCTTGCCGCCGCCATGGCCTACACCACCGGCAGCTACGCCTTCCGCGCCGCCGCCTCAGGCACCGGCCAGAACGAGGCAGGCGATGCCGCCCGAATTGGCCTTGCCAATGCGCTAACCGGCCAGAACGAGCCGATTCCCGAACCGGGGCGGGCGAATGTCATCTCCTGCCCCGGCAATGTGCCAGGCGGCGAGGCTAGCTGCCGCGCCAGCGCCGCACCGGGCGGCAACGGCCTTGCCATCGGCGGACGGTAGCACGGCGCCATGAAAATCGGCGCCGGGCGGGTGGTGCCGCCCTTCCGGGTGATGGATGTCGCCCGTGCGGCGAATGAGCGGGCCGCCAGCCTGCCGCCCGGCGCGCCTAAAATATTGCGCATGGAGGTAGGCCAGCCTGGCACCGGCCTGCCGCAGGGCGCCAGGCTCGCGGTGCGGGCCGCGCTGCAAAGCGGAGATGCGCTAGGCTATACCGAGGCGCTGGGCCGCCCTTCGCTACGCGCGCGCATCGCCCGGCATATGGAAGATTGGTACGGGGTGGCGATCCCCGCCGCGCGCATCGCCGTCACCCTTGGCGCCTCCGGCGCGTTTTCCCTGGCGTTTCTCGCAAGCTTCGACCAAGGCGATAAGGTGGCGCTGGCCGCGCCCTATTACCCGCCTTACGTCAACACGCTCACGGCCCTTGGTATGCGCCCCATTGTGCTGCCCTGCGGGATTGAAACCGGGTTTCAGCCGAGTATTGAAATGCTGGAAACCTTGCCGGAACAGCCCCAGGGGCTGATTCTCGCCAGCCCGGCCAACCCCACCGGCTCCATGCTGGCCCCGGCCGAGTTGGCAGCGCTATGCCGTTATTGCGATGAAAACGGCATCAGATTGATCTCGGACGAGATTTATCACGGCCTGACCTATGGCAAGCCCCAAGCCTCGGCGGTGCAGTTTTCTAAAACAGCCGTGGTGGTGAATTCATTCTCCAAATATTTTTCCATGACCGGCTGGCGCGTGGGCTGGATGGCGCTGCCGGAGGATCTGGTGCGCGTGACCGAGCGGCTGGCGCAGAACATGTTTATCTGCCCGCCGCATATCGCGCAGATCGCGGCGGAAGCGGCGTTTGCCTGCGGGGATGAGCTGGAAGCCAACCGCGCCACCTACCAGGAAGCGCGTGGCGTGCTTATGGCCGGGCTGGGCGCGGCGGGCTATGCCACCTTCGCCCCGCCGGATGGCGCCTTTTATATCTATGCGGACATTGCCGGCCGGGCGGCGGACAGCGCCGCCTTTTGCGATCAGCTTCTCGCCACCCGCAACATCGCCGCCACGCCGGGGCTGGATTTCGACGCGGCGCGCGGCGGGGACTTTGTCCGGTTCAGCTATTGCGCCCCTCTGGCCGATATTGAAGACGCCGTGGCGCGGCTGAGGCAGCCAGGTTGAGTTTGGCGGGCAGGGGCTTTCCAGGACCATCAACATGCCATATCAAGGTTTACCCTCTTAATCTGGGGAATTTCAGAGGTATGCTACGATGAAATTGCTGGTCGCCGTGAAACGCGTGGTCGACTACAACGTCAAGGTCCGCGTGAAGCCGGATCATTCCGGTGTTGAGACCGCTGGCGTTAAAATGTCGATGAATCCGTTCGATGAAATCGCCGTTGAGGAAGCTGTTCGCCTGAAGGAAAAAGGCGTTGCGAGCGAGATCATCGCCATCTCCATCGGCGTGGCCCAGGCGCAGGAGACCATCCGCACCGCGCTGGCCATGGGAGCTGATCGTGGCATTCTGGTGGAAACAGATGCGCCGGTTGAGCCCCTGGCGGTGGCGAAGATTTTGAAGGAAGTGGCGCTGAAGGAAGGCGTTGGCGCCGTGATCCTTGGCAAACAGGCGATTGATGACGACATGAACGCCACCGGCCAGATGCTCGCCGCCCTGCTGGGCTGGCCGCAAGGCACCTTCGCCTCCAAGGTGGAAATCGCCGATGGTGCCGCCACTGTCACCCGCGAGATCGACGGCGGGCTGGAAACGGTGAAACTGGCTCTGCCCGCGGTTATCACCGCGGATTTGCGGTTGAACGAGCCGCGCTATGCCTCGCTGCCCAACATCATGAAGGCACGCAAGAAAGAAATCGCCACGCTCAAGCCTGCCGAATTGAGCGTTGATATAACACCGCGTTTGACCATTGTGAGCGTTTCTGAGCCACCGACGCGCAAATCCGGCGTGAAGGTAGCCGATGTAATCGCCCTTGTGGACAAACTGCGGAACGAAGCGAAGGTGATCTGACCATGACCTCTTTGGTTGTTCTGGATTTCGATGCCGAGGGCATCAAGCAGCCGTCACGCTCCGCCATTGCCGCTGCCTCCAAGCTGGGCGAGGTGCATGTGCTGGTGGCAGGCCAGGGCGTTGCCAGCGTGGCACAAGCCGCCGCGAAACTCTCCGGCGTGGCAATGGTGCTGGTGGCGGATGACGCTGCCTACGCCCACCATCTAGCCGAGCCAATGGCAACGTTGGTCGTTTCTCTTGCTGGCAATTACAGCCATATTCTCCAGGCCGCCACGGCATCTGGCAAGAATGTGCTGCCGCGCGTGGCGGCAATGCTGGACGTGCAGCCGC
>JAGWZS010000111.1 GCA_018971905.1 Rhodospirillales bacterium
AAGCGTGGTGCGCCGGGAGGGACTCGAACCCCCAACCAAACCGTTATGAGCGGTCCGCTCTAACCATTGAGCTACCAGCGCCTCCGGGCGTTGCTTTTAAGAGGAAGCGGCGCGGCGTCAACCTTCAATCGGGCGCCTGCTGGCCAGCCGCGCGGCGCCGGGTTATAGGCGGGCAGCCTTCTATCAGGGAGTTCGTGGCTATGGATTTAAGTAAGCTGTCGCCCGGCAAGGATCTGCCGCATGATGTGAACGTGGTGGTCGAAATTCCGGCCGGTTCGGGCGTGAAATATGAGGTGGACAAGGATAGCGGCGCCCTGGTGGTGGACCGCGTGGTGTTCACGCCCATGACCTACCCTGCCGCTTACGGTTTTATACCTGGGACATTGGCTGATGATGGCGACCCTGCCGATGCGCTGGTGTTGCTGCCAACCGCCGTGGTGCCGGGCGCGGTGATCCGCTGCCGGCCGATCGGCATGCTGCAAATGGAAGATGAATCCGGCCAGGACGAAAAAATTATTTGCGTGCCGCACGATAAGGTGCATCCGCAATTTTCAGGTGTGACTGAGGTTGCCGAGCTGCCCGCCATTACCCGGGATGTAATTAAGCACTTCTTCGAGCACTATAAGGATTTGGAGAAAGGCAAATGGGTGAAGGTGACCGGCTGGGCAGACCGGAAGGCCGCTGAAGCGGCAATTTCAGCTAGCCTGGCTCGCGCGGGCGCCTGAATAAGCCGGCAAGAACCTTCCCGGGTGCTCCGGGAAGGTGCTTTTGGTTTCAGACGAGCTTTTTCCGGCGCACAGTGAGGCGCACGCCCACATTGATGGCCAGCACGACCACCATGACCAGGAAAGCGGCTGCGAAAGCCAGGGCATGAGATTTTGCGTCTGGCTGGTCAATGAATGTCCAGATCACGTAGGTGAGATAGGCCACCGGCTCGTGCGCAAATTGTCCGTTCCAGCCATAGTTTGACCAGCCGGCTGTGTAGATCAGCGGTGCTGTTTCACCCACCGAAATGGCCAGAGCAAGCAGGGCGCCCGTTAAAACGCCTGAGGACGCCGCGGGCAGCACCACTTTGAACACCACCGTGGAATCTTTGGCGCCAAGCGCATAGGCGGCCTCACGCATGGTATTTGGCACCTGCTGTAAGGAAAGTTCTGTAATGCGGGCCAGGTAGGGCACGATAAGGATGGCAATGGTAATGGATGCCGCTGCAAGGGAGAACCCCCAGCCTAGGCCGATGATCATGACAATGTAGGAGAAATAGCCGAGCACGATGGAAGGCGTGCCGGTAAGTGTATCTGACATGAAGCGTGTGGCGCTCGCGAGCTTGCCCCGCCCATATTCCGACAGATGGATGCCGGCACTGACGCCGAGCGGAATGGCGATGAGCATCGCGAAGAGCGTGATGAGAAATGTACCAGCGATGGCATTGGCCAGGCCGCCATTCGGGCCGGTTGTGTTTTCGGTGAAGAGGTGCGGAGAAAATGCGGCGATGCCGTGCCAGGTGACAACGGCAACAATGTCTATCAGCGGGCCGATGACCAAAAGCAGGCCGAGGCCGCAGAGGCACCAACCGATCCTGCCTATGATGATCCGGCGCAATTCCAGCGCCGTGCGAGGAGATTTAAGCGCGTTTGCGGACACGTAAGACCCCCGAGGACAAAAGTTTGGCGCAGGCATTTACGGATAAGGTGATGATGAACAAAACCAGCGCGATTTCAGCCAAGGCGCGGACGGACATGTTGGTTGGGTCTGTCTCGGCGCTGTCCAGCTGGGAGGCAATAAAGGAAGATATGGTTGAAATGGGTGAAAAGAGCGAGGTCGGCAGGATGTTAAGACCACCGCCAGAGACCATCAGCACGGCCATGGTTTCGCCAAGCGCGCGGCCAAGGGCCAGCACAATACCGCCAATGAGGGTCGTGCGAACCATCGGCATGATCGCTTTCATCACCACCTCAAAATGGGTGGCACCGAGGGCAAAGGCAGATTCACGGTTCTCCCGAGGAACTTGCAGCAGTGCATCGAGCAGCGTGGAGGCAATGATGGGTGTGATCATCAACGCCAAAACAATGGAGGCGGCCAGCAGACCGTAGCCGCTGCCATTCGGGGAGAGATAATGGCCGATAAAAGGCACCAGCACCGCAATGCCCCAGAGGCCGAACACGACCGATGGCACGACGGCGATGAGCTCTACTAACATGGATAAGGCCGGGCGGATTTTGGACGGAACGATTTCAGCCAGGAATATGGAAGCGCCCACGGCCAGGGGCACGGCGATTACGATGGCAATGGCGGACGAAGCCAGCGTGCCCGCGATGAAAACAAGAATTCCATAATTGGCGCCAGCAGGTACTTGGATGCCATGCACCACAACCGGGTCGTCATAAAGGTCGCCGAGATTCCAATTGACCTGCGTGAGGAACCGAAGGCCATTAAAAACAATGGCTTGCCCTGAATAGAGTACCAGAAACAAAACAACCGCGCAGAGCGCGGCGGGGATCAGCAAACTAAGGCCCAGGACAGTGAGGCGGAAGGGGCGGAGTTTCATGGTTCACCCTTTTACGCGAAAGCCCCCTCCCGGCACAGGTCCGGAAGGGGGGAGATCATGAATTACTGAATTTTCGCGATTTGAGCCTTCGAGAGTTCTACCACAGCGGCCGGCAGCGGCATGAAGTGAACCTGCTTGAGGAAGCTCATGCTGTTGCCTTCGGTGATCGCCCAGGTCAGGAAGGTCCGCACGGCGGCTGCAACATCCGGGGAGGATTGCTGCGTGTTGATGATCGCATATTCGTAGTTCACGATCGGGTAGGCATGTACGCCGGGCGCGAAGACCATGCTGATGCGCTCATCAGCCGGAGTGCTGTTGGCCACGCTGGCGGCGGCGGCGGAAATCGTTGCCGGTGTCGGCAGCACGTAATGGCCCGCCTTGTTCAGCAGCTTGGCCTGGCCGAGGCCAGCCTGAGCCGCCTGATTGGCAAAGGAAACGCCAATATAAGCGATGGAGTAGGGGTTCGCCTGAGCGGCGGTAACCATGCCCTGGTTACCATTGGCGCCAATGCCGCCGGTCACGGCTGGCCAGGATACGGAAGTGCCGAACCGCACGGTGGAGCGCCAGGCTGCATCGGAGGCGGAGAGGTACTGGGTGAAGATGAAGGTATCGCCGGAGCCATCGGTACGATGGACGGGGATGATCACGTGGTTTGGCAGGGCCACACCCGGATTGGCCGCGGCGATCGCGGGGTCGTTCCACTGGGTGATCTTGCCGGAATAAATGCCGGCCAGGATCGGGCCGGAAAGCTTCAGGTGGGTGATGCCGGGCAGGTTATAATTGATCGCCTGCGAGGAGATGGCGAGCGGGATGCTAAGCATGTTCGTGTGATCGTGGGCCATCGTGTCGGACAGGTAAGCGTCTGATGCACCGATATTCACCAAGCCCTTAAACGCTTGGGCGATGCCCGCGCCGGAACCGGTGGAGGTGGTGGTGATGTCAGCCCCTGGGTGGCTTGCGGTGTAGGCCGGGACCCAGAGATTGAACAGCGGGTACAGCAGGCTGGAGCCGGTTTCAACCAGCGGGGCATCAGCCCGAGCCTGGGTAATGCCAGCAGCGGCGGTGACGGCCAGCGCAACGGCCCCGGCCTGGAGGAGGTTCATCATCTTCACGTTCGCGTTCCTTATGTTAGGGCCCCAAGAGCCTTAATTCAGCCAGCGTGGGACGGGTTTCCCAGCGTGGCTCCCGCATAATTGAACCGTGTGACAATGGCGACGGGATTTGCGTTGCAATTCCATGACATTTCTTAACGGCAGGGTGGCATGGCGCGTGCGGAGATGTAAATTTTTGTTGCGGCGAGGGCGATGTTCCTTTCATTTTCAAATGTCTTGAGGGACACTCGCTTGGCGCGGGTGCGGCTGGTGAGCAGAGCACTTCTGACGCATAGTGGCGGAAAGGCCACATGAGCGCGTACCTATCCGGCTTGTATGAACATTGTCGTACGGAGGCTTGCATGACGAGAGAAGAAATTCTCAACGCCACCTCGATGCCGCTGGCTTCGCCCAGCTACCCGAAAGGTCCCTTCCGGTTTTTTAACCGGGAATATCTGCTGATCCATTACGAAACAGACCCGGACATGCTCCGCGCCTTGCTGCCAGAGCCGTTGGAGCCGGATGGAAACGATGTGTTTTTTGAATGGATGAAAATGCCGGATTCAACCGGCTTTGGTGATTACGAGGAAAGTGGTTGCGGCATTTCAGCCCTCTATAACGGTATTCCCTGCAATTACAGCGTTATGATGTATCTCGACGATGAATCCCCCACGACCGGCGGGCGGGAGATATGGGGGTTTCCAAAAAAATTCGGGTTGCCGCGATTAAAAACCATCCATGAAACCCTGACGGGCTCGCTTTATTACGACGATGAGCGGGTGGCGCTGGGTACGATGGTTTACAAGCAGAAGGCCCTGGATCCTGCCGAGGTGATCAGCGGCATGAAGAAGCTCAACGTCAATCTGAAATGGATCCCCGATGTTGATGGCAGTCCTAAAATCGCGCAGCTCGTTGGGTATCATCTTGAGGATATCGATCTTAAATTTGCCTATACCGGCGCGGCGCGGCTGCATTTGGTGCCGCATGTGAATTGCCGACTGGCAGACTTACCGGTGCGTAAGATTCATCACGGGATGCATCTCTGCGCGGATTTGACACTGCCTTACGGGCGGGTGTTGCATGATTACCTCGCTGAACCGAAATAGGGGAATACAAAGCATGACCTTGAAAAATAAGGTTGCGTTGGTCACTGGCTCCACCAGCGGCATTGGCTTGGGCATAGCGCGGGCGCTGGCTGCTGAAGGAGCGAGCATCATGCTCAATGGTTTTGGCGATGCCGCGGAAATTGAAACGCTGCGCGCTGACCTTGAGAAGGAGTTTTCCGTAAAAGTGGCCTATGATGGCGCCGACCTCAGCAAGCCAGACCAAGTGGCCGCGATTGTGCAGAAAACACAGGATGCGTTGGGCAGCATCGATATTCTGGTGAATAATGCTGGCATTCAGTTCACCGCGCCGGTGGAGGAGTTTCCGGAAGCGAAATGGGATGCGATCATCGCGATTAATCTCTCCGCGGTGTTTTATGGCATGAAGGCGGCAATTCCGGCCATGAAGAAGCGGCAATGGGGGCGCATCATCAACATTGCTTCTGCGCATGGGCTGGTGGCCAGCCCGCACAAGGTGGCCTATGTGGCAGCCAAGCATGGCGTGGTGGGCGCAACAAAGGTTGCAGCGGTAGAGACGGCAAATGACGGCATTACCGTGAATGCCATATGCCCGGGCTGGGTGCTAACGCCGCTGGTGCAGAAGCAGTTGGAAGACCGTGCCAAGGAAGCGGGTACGGATGTTGAGGCCGAGAAAAAGAAGATGTTGCAGGAAACCCAGCCGATGCTGAAATTCTCCACGCCGGAGGAAATCGGTGCGCTTGCGGTGTTTTTGTGCTCCGACGGCGCGGCGACGATTACCGGCACGCCGATCTCCATCGATGGCGGCTGGGTGGCGCATTAGCCCGAGGTGAAAGGCTGTAAGCTTATTTTGCTTGGCGTATAACAGCGCCAATGAAATAGGCCGGAGCAGGGCGTTTATGGATGATGAAGAGGCCGCGCGCTACGCGGCGATGCTGCGCAAGAGCGCTGAGCTGAAGCTGGCATTGGCAGCCGATGCGGCGCCGGTGCTGGCCATTGTTGATGCTTGCGAGCGTGCATTACGCCACGGAGGCAAGTTGATTTTCTGCGGCAATGGCGGCTCCGCCGCTGATGCGCAGCATTTGGCGACAGAAATGGTCATCCGGCTGCGGGGCGCCGTATCCAGGCAGAGCTGGCCGGCGATAACCCTTGCCCTGGATACGTCGGCCGTGACCGCGGCGGTAAATGATTTTGGGGTGGAGGAGATGTTCGCCCGGCCTCTACGGGGGCTGGGGTGCAAGGGCGATGTGCTGTTTGGCATTACCACCTCGGGCAAATCCGCCAACGTGCTGGGCGCCCTGAAGGCCGCCCGGGAGATGGGGATTGTGGCCGTGGGGCTGCTGGGCGGCGATGGCGGCCCGGCGTTGCCGTTGTGCGATCTTTCACTGGTGGTGCCCGATGCGGAGACCGCGCGCGTGCAGGAATG
>JAGWZS010000112.1 GCA_018971905.1 Rhodospirillales bacterium
ATTTCGGCAATTGGCCGGTGCCGTACATGGTTGCGTCGTTCACCAGCAGCGGCACCGCGGTTTCGGAATAGCCGAACTCGCTGGTATGGGTGTCCAGCATGAACTGCCCCAGGGCGCGTTCCAGCCGGGCCAACGCGCCTTTCAACACGGTAAAGCGGGCACCTGCCAGCTTGGCAGCGCCAGCGAAATCCATCAGCCCCAGTGCCTCGCCCAGCTCGAAATGCTGTTTCGGCGTGAAGGCAAATTCACGCGGCGCGCCCCAGAGTTTTTCCTGCTTGTTCTGCGCCTCGTCCTTACCCTCCGGTACGGAGGCATCGAGCAGGTTCGGGATCTTGCTCAACATGTCACGCAGCAAGGCGTCCAGGCGTGGGCCCTCGGCATCCAGCGCCTCAATTTCACCCCGCAGCCTCACCCCTTCAGCTTCCAGCTCTGCGCTGTCCTGCTTGTTACGCTTTGCTTCGCCTATTTTCTTGGAAACCGCATTGCGCTCGGCCTGCAATTCCTGCTGTTTGGCCAGCGCAGCCCTGCGCTGCTCATCCAGCGCCAATATCTCTTTGGAAAGCGGCAGAATGCCCCTGCGCCCCAACGCAGCATCAAAACCGGCGGCATCCTCGCGGATCATCTTTATATCATGCATGTTCAGCGTCTTTGTCTTCTTCAGTTTCGTCTTCGTGTTTTGGCTCGACCATCCGCACCAGGAACAGCGAAATCTCGAACAGGAAAATCAGCAGCCCGGCCATGATGCACTGGCTCGGCACATCCGGCGGGGCCATTACAGCCGCAACAACAAAGCAGCCAACATAAGCATAGCGCCGGTATTTCTTTAATGTCGCATAAGAAACAATACCCACCTTGCCCAGCAGCGTCAGCAGCACCGGCAGCTCGAAGCTGAGCCCGAAGGCAAAGATCAGCTTCATGACAATACTCAGATAGTCCGCCACCTTCGGCAGCAATTCGATATCCACCGAACCGCCAGACTGCTGAAACGAGAGGAAAAATTTCCACGCCACGGGAAAGAACACATAATACGCCAGCGCCCCGCCCATAAAAAACAATATCGGCGTGGCGATGAGAAAAGGCAGCAGCGCCCGCTTCTCGCGCTTGTACAGCCCCGGCGCCACAAACAGCCATATCTGTACCGCCACCACAGGAAATGAGATGAACGCCGCGGCGAACACCGCCACTTTCACGTAGGTAAAAAACGCTTCGTATAACGCGGTGTAGATCAACTCCGGCTTATGTCCCTGCGCTTCCAGCGCGTGCGCCAGGGGGGCTGCCAGAAAATCATAAATTCTCGGTGCGAAATGATAGCATACCACAAAGCAGAGCAGGAACGTGGCGGCCGACCAGATCAACCGGCGGCGCAGTTCCGCCAGATGCTCCAGCAGCGGCATTTCCCTGTCGTTAATCTCGTCATCATCGGTGGCCATGCGCTAAAAACCCCAGCGCCTGGTGCCAGGCGGAATAAAGGCCGGAACTGGTGCTTTGCGCGCGGCATCCGGGGGAACAAAAGCGGGCGAATCTGGTGGAGCCTCCTCCACGGGGGCGGGCGGTTTATAAGGCATGGCGGCCAGGCCGTCATTTACCTCCTTCATCGTGGCGCGCAGCCCTCCATCTGGGTCAAGCGCGGCTCCGGCGGCACTCCGGAAGTCAAACCGCCGAAGTTTGTCGATCTCACCTTTTACATCGGAGAGATTGGCCTCGCGCATCATTTCGTCCACATGGCCCTGGAATTCCGCCGCCATGCCCCTGGCTTTCTTGATCAGCCCGGTCACGGTGCGGATGGCGACAGGCAGATCCTTCGGCCCAATGGCAATTAGCGCCACCGCCATGATCAACCCGATCTCGCCCCAAGAAAATCCAAACATCGCAGGCTTGCTAGCAGGCCCTCACGCGGATGGCAAAGACGCGGCAATGCGCGTAAGGGCGGCGTCTTTCACTCCAAGTTCGCGCAAATGCGTCATGGTGTTGTCAAAATATTCCCGGCAGGTGCCAAGGTCTCCCCGGCCAGACATGATCAGCGCCGCGGCCTCTTCCGTGGTGATTTCTTTCATATAGCGTGGATGCAGCGGGTTGATGACAAAAGTGATCGCGCGCATCCGCTGTTCGTCGGCGACAAGCGTCACCCAGCGGGCATTATAGGCCCCGCCATACATTTCCCGCTGCCAGAGCAGCCCGAGTTCTTCTCTGGCCTTGTCCGCGTCGATTCTGAACGCCACGCCACGGCAGGCGCCGCCCTTGTCCAGCGCCAGCATCAGGCCAGGCGTTTCGGGTGTGCCGCGCCCCATATATAGTTTCAGGCAAAACCGCCGACGCCAGCCGCGCAGCAGGGCGCAGCATTTTTCTTTATAATTAAACGCGGGGTTCCAGATCAGCGAGCCGTAGCCGAATATCCAGAGATCTTCGCCCGGCTGGTGCTGCGCCAATATCTGCTCGAGCAGCGCCGCCATCTCTGCATCGCTCCGCCCGCGCGCTTCAGGGTGCTTTTCGGAATATTCCCGCAGCCGGGCGCGCAACGTACCGTCCAACAATGTTTGACGGGTGATGCGCAGCTGGCTCATTCCGGCCCACCCTCGCCTGCCATGCCCATCCCGGGCAATTCAGCCGCTGACAGTGCCAACGCCGGGCCGGTTGGGTCGATCAGCAATTCTTCGCGTTTTGGTAATTCGCGCAGATCATTCAGCCCAAACTGCGCCAGAAAGGCCGACGTTGTGCCCCAAAGTGTGGGGCGCCCGGGCGTTTCCTTGCGGCCCTTGGGCGTTACAAGGCCATTTTCCAGCAGCAAATCCAGCGTGGCCTGAGACAATGCGGCGCCACGGATTTCCTCGATCTCGGTGCGAGTCACCGGCTGGTGATAGGCGATGATGGCAAGGCTCTCCATGGCCACGCGGGGCAGACGGCGCGGCAGTTCCACCACTTTGCGCAAAAGCGGCGCCAAATCCGCCGCGGTGCGGAATTGCCACCCCCCGCCCACGGTGGCGATATTGACGCCCCGGCCTTCATAGGCCCGCGTCAACGCGGCCATCACCGCATCCACGTCAGCATCCTCAGGCAGCAGATTGGCCAGCATCCGGGCGGTTACCGGCTGCGTGGCGGCAAAAATTGCAGCCTCGGCCAGGCGCATTGCCGGGGTGAAGTCATCAGCCATCAAATTCACCGTTCTCCTGGCGTTGGCGCATCAGAATCGGCCCAAACCTCTCATCTTGGCGCAAGTCTAGCTGTCCACTCTTAGCCATTTCCAGCCCCGCGATAAGCGTTGAGGAGATGGCGGCCCGGCGCGGCGTGCCATTCTCTAGCCCTTCCGGTAAAAATTGCTCCAAACTGGCCCAGTCAGGCAAGGAGCCAAGCAGCCGGCCAACGCGCTGCAACGCGTCTTGTACCGAGAAATAGACCATCGGCTTGGGCCGGTATTGCTGCTTGCCCCCTGCCCGGCGCCGCGCCATAAGATAAGCCGAAAGCAGCCCCGACATTTCAAGCTTCAGGCGGGAGCGATCCAGCTCCGTCAACTCCTCGGGAATGCCACGCTCAAACACATCCCAGCCGAGTTGCGGGCGCGCGCCCATCCATTTCGCGGCTTCCCGCATGGCCTGAAGATCCATAAGTCGCGCCTGAAGAATCTCGGCTGCCACCTCCGCATCCTCAGGCTCGCCAAACTGGGGCACCAGCAAGCGGGATTTCAGCCAGGTGAGCCAGGCGGCCATCACCAGCCAATCCGCCGCCAGTTCCAGCCGTACGCGCCGCGCCCCCTCGATAACCGATAGAAATTGCTCAACCAATTTCAGAATGGAGATTTTGGCCAGATCCACCTTCTGCGCGCGGGCCAGCTCCAGCAGCAGGTCCAGCGGGCCTTCAAACCCTTCCAGCTTTAAAACCAGGGCCTCAGTTGGTTCCAATGCCATTCCCCGTCAGCACCAGCACCGCGCGCTCCGCCGCGGGCAACATTACCCCCATCACGTCACGAAACGGGTCAAACTGGATTCCGAACTGCGCCAGCGTCAACGGCAGCACAAACAGTATCAGCAGCACCGCCGCAATGCCGATTTTCTCTGCCCTCGCCAGCTTGATGGCCAGCGGCAAGGGCAGCACGCCCACAGCAATCCGCCCGCCGTCCATCGGTGGCAGGGGAATGAGATTGAACAAGCCCAGCACCAGATTGATCTGAATAAAATAGGCAAGAAAATCCAACAACTGGAGTGACCGCATCGCCACGGCCGCGTGCATGGCGATGCCTGCTGCCAGCGCCAGGGTAAAATTCATCACCGGCCCCGCAATGGCAACAATGGCCATCAGTCTGCGGGCATTGCGGTAAGTGCCAATCCGCAAATTAACCGGGTTAACAGGAACCGGCTTGGCCCAGCCATAGAGAAACGCCACCCGCCCCAGCGTGAGAAACTGCCCCGCCGCCAGCACCAGCGGCACCAGGATGCTGCCGGTTTTGTCGATATGCTTCAGCGGGTTCAGCGTCAGCCGCCCGGCCCAGCGGGCGGTATGATCGCCCATAAAATAAGCCACGGCCCCATGCGCCAGCTCATGCATAATAATGGCACCAGCCAGCGCAAGGATGATCAACAGAAAATGCGGCATGGCTACAGCGCCTCCAGCACGGCGCGGTTGCCCTCGAAATCGCCAGGGCAATAAAGCGCAATGTCGCAGCCGACCGCCAGGGCGCGGGTGGCGCGGTCCGCCGGAGTGCCGCTGAGCGCACCCATGGCCAGATCATCCGAGACCAGAATGCCCTGAAAGCCAATACGGCCGCGGATAATATCCCGGATGATAATTTCCGACAAAGTGCCTGGATTTACAGCATCATATTGTTCGTACACCACATGCGCCGTCATCGCCCAGGGAAGATTTTTGTTGGCGATGAAGGGCAGCAAATCGTCCTCCGTTAGCTCCGGCACACGCGGCAAGGCAATGTGGGAATCCACCAGCGCGCGGCCATGGCCCGGCAGATGCTTCATCACCGGCAACACGCCCTCGGCCATGATACCGCGGGCGATTTCACCGCCCAGATGGGCTACAATGGCGGCATCGCCGGTAATGGCACGGTCGCCCACCACATCAGATGCGCCTGGCACACGTATATCAAGCACCGGGGCTGCGGTGCAGGTAAACCCGGCCTCACGCACCATGGCGCCCAGCGCGCGGCCGTGCGCGAAAGCTTCCGGTGCCGTGCGCAGGCTGCCCGCGGGCGGTAATGCGGGCCAGTGCGGGGGTTTAAGCCGCGCCACGCGGCCGCCTTCCTGGTCCACCATCAACACCGCATCCAGCGGTAGAGTTTCTTTTAATTCTTCTGCAAGATCAGATAGTTGAAATTTATCTTTGATGTTTCTGGCGAACAGAATAACCCCGCGCGGCTGGTGCGCCCGGAATAAATCCCGTTCCTGCGGCGTCAAGGTCAGCCCTGAAATGCCCAAGATCGCGGGCTTCAAAATGCCGCCACGGTGCAGGCCGCGCCCTGCGATGTCAGCTGGCTACAAAAATCCTTCGCCGCCTGGGGTGAAGCAAACCCGCCAACCCGCAACCGCCAAACGCTTTGGCCATTAACAATGGCCGGAATAATCTCCGGTTGCCGCCCCGCCATAAGAGCTGGGAATTTTTGGCGCAGCTGGACCCACACGCCCAGCACGCCATCCTCATCGCTAGTGGCGGCCAATTGTACAACGCTCATGCCCTCCGCCTGTGCGGCGCTCGTGGCGGTGGAACCGGGCCGGGGTGCCTGAGATGCGGCCGGCATTACATCGCTTGGCTCATCTACCGCCGCCTGCCCTGCCGCCGCAGAGGTTGAGGCGCCTGCCTGCCCAGCCATTGCGGTTTGTGCTGGCGGGGTAAGCCCGGCTGCCTGATCCAGCGCTGCTATGTCTGGCACCTGCGCCGCAGGGGCCAGATGCGGCGCGCCGCCAGCGTCCATATCGCCAGACATGATGGGAATATTCGCCCCCGGCACCACCATACCCCCAGGATCAGCCGGCACCACGCGCAGCGGTGTCGCCGGGGGGCTGATCACCGGTGGCGGACCGAATGTGTAAGGGTGAACACCGCTCCAAACCCAGGCGACGAGGATAACCAGCACCGACACGCCCCCCGCCGCGATCGCCATGCGCTGGATCGCCGGGTCCAGCCGCTGCCCCTTGGCGCGGTG
>JAGWZS010000113.1 GCA_018971905.1 Rhodospirillales bacterium
ATTGGCGATGTAGGGAATGATCTCCCGCCTGTCCCACGCATGGTTGCCAAGGGTAATCACATCCGCCCCGGCGGCGAAGAGCGCCTCCGCCATATCCGGCCCCAGCCCGAAGCCATGGGAAGCGTTTTCAGCGTTCACCACCACAAACTCGAGTTTTAGGGCGGTGCGAAGCTCGGGGATATGTTTCAGAGCCGCTTCCCGGCCGGAACGGCCGAGCAGGTCACCAAGGAGAAGAATGCGCATGGAGCTCCATACGATGGAACCCGGCGAAGTCAAAAATGCGGCAGCGGTTCCGGCGTGCCATCCCGCAGATGATAGGGCGCCGCGGCAAGGCCCGAGAAGGTTTCGATATCCGTGCCGGTGAGCCAGGCTGGCAAATCCGCTTTGTCCAGGGCGGTGAACAGGGCCTGACGGCGCGGCGCGTCCAGATGCACCAGCGGCTCATCCAGCAGCAGGAGCGGCGCCTGCCCCCGCGCGGCGGTGATCATCATGGCGTGGCCGAGCACGATGCCGATGAGCATGGCTTTCTGCTGGCCGGTGGAAGAGAGAGCCGCGGGGCGGCCAGCCGCTGCGTCGGTAATCAGCAAATCTGCTTTTTGTGGCCCGTGGCCTGAGGATTTTGCAACTGTATCAGCCTGGCGCGAAGCCGCCAGCGCGCCCCGCAGCCAGTCCTCCACATCCAATGCCGGTGCCTGTTCCAGCCTCTGCCAGATCGGGCAGATCAACCCCAGCCCCACGCGGGGAAACGGGTCTGCCGCGCCGGATTGAATGGTTGCGTTCAACCGTGCGATGAGGGCGGCCCGCGCCGCCGTGGCCGCCACGGCATGGCGGGCCATGGAATCCTCAAGTGCCGTGGCCCAGGCGGAATCATAAGGTGGCTCGGCCAGCAGCTTGTTGCGCTGGGCCGCCGCGCTTTCAAACGCCGCGATCTCGCGCGCATGGTGCGGCTCCAGCGCCACCACCAGCCGGTCCAGGAATTTGCGGCGGCCGGAGGCGGTGTCGGTAAACAGCCGGTCCATCTGCGGGGTAAGCCACACGGCGGCAAACTGCTCCGCAACCTCGCCCTGGGTGCGGGGCTTCACACCGTTCAGCCGGAACTCCCGGCGCTCAGGAGCACCCTCCACCGCGCCGGTGCCAATCTCCAGCCCGTTGTTAAACCGCGCCGCCACTGCCCAGCCCCCTGCCCCGCCCCGGCGGGCCAGCTCGGCAAACCGCGCCCCGCGCAAGCCGCGCCCCGGCACCAGCAGCGAGACGGCCTCCAGCAGGTTGGTTTTGCCCGCGCCATTTGGCCCCGCAAACACCAAACGCCGCGCCTGCGGTTCAAAACGCAGGGCGGCGTAAGAGCGGAAATCGGCGAGGGTTAGGCGTTCGAGCGTTGCTTAAACCCGCATCGGCATCAGAACATATACGGCGGAACTATCGTCCTGGTCGCGCACCAGGGTTGGCGCCGCGCCATCGGCGAAGGCGAATTCCACCTTGCCTTTAATCTGGTCCGTTACATCCGAAAGATAACGCGCCTGAAAGCCGATTTCCAAAGGCCCGGACTGGTAATCCACCAAATCGCCGCCCAGCTCCTCGGAGGCGGAGCCCTGCTCGGCCGAGGCAGCGGAGATTACCAGCAGTTCCTTGGCCAGCGAGAGTTTCACCGGGCGATGTTTCTCTGCCGAAATGGCGGAGACACGCCCCACCGCGTCGTTGAAATCCTTCTTGTCCACCCGCAGGATTTTGTCATTCCCGCGGGGGATGACGCGGTCGTAATCGGGGAAGGTGCCGTCGATGAGTTTGCTGGTGAGCCTCATCGTGCCGATGCTGAACTGGATGCGCGTTTCAGACAGCGCCGCCTCCACCTCGCCAGTTACTTCATCCAGCAGCTTGCGCAGCTCGGTTACGGTTTTGCGCGGAATGATGATGCCCGGCATTCCGGCCGCGCCCTCGGGCAGCGGCTCTTCCACACGGGCCAGGCGATGGCCATCTGTCGCCACGGCGCGGATCACCGGGCCATCCTGCCCCTCGGCCGCGTGCAGATAGATGCCGTTCAGGTAATAGCGCGTTTCCTCGGTGGAGATGGCAAAGCGCGTGCGGTCGATCAGCCCGCGCAGCTCCTGTGCGGAGAGCACGAAACGGTGGCTGAGCCTGCCTGCGTCCAGCTTGGGGAATTCCTCCACCGAAAGTGCGACCAGGCTGGTGGCATAGCGCCCGGCGCGCAGGGCCAGCTGTGCATCACCGCCCGGATGGTCCAGCTCGATCACCGCGTTTTCTGGCTGGCGGCGCACGATCTCATAAAGTGTGGCGGCGGGCACGGTGATAGCGCCGTCGCGCAGCGTTTCAGCCACCACCTCCTCAACCAGCGCGATCTCAAGATCCGTCGCGGCGATGGTGAGTCGGCCCTCTTTCACCTGCAACAGCACATTGGCCAGAATGGGAATGGTGTTCCGCTTCTCCACCACGTTCTGCACATGGGCGAGAGACTTCATCAGCGTGGCGCGATCGGCCTTGAACTTCATGGCACCCTTCCAGACAGCGACCGAATCCCCGGATTTTGGACCGATTCGTTGCTTGAGACTAGCAAGGGGACCGGATGGAGGGAAGCGCCGCCAAAGCGCGCCGCCACGGAGGGGGAATCAGTTTTCCAGCAGGCGCTTCAGCAGCTCCACATCCTCGGCAAAGGCGGCGTCCTGGCCGATGAGCTCCGAGATGCGCGACACCGCGTGCATCACCGTGGTGTGGTCACGGTCGCCAAAGTGCCGGCCGATATCCGGCAGGCTCTTGGAGGTGAGCTGCTTGGCCAGATACATCGCCACCTGGCGCGGCCGGGCAATGTTGCGCGCCCGCCGGGCGGAAGACATTTCCGCCACGCGTATATTATAATGCTCGCACACACGCTTCTGGATCTCCTGGATGGAGATTTTGCGGTCGTGCGCTTTCAGCACATCGTGCAGCACCTCATGCGCGGTATCCAGCGTGATCTGCCGGTTGAACAGATTGGCGTGCGCCACCAGCCGGTTTAGCGCACCTTCCAGCTCGCGGTTGTTGCTGGTGATTTTGCGGGCCAGGAACTCCAGCACCTTCGGCGGCACCTCCACCCCGGCGCGCTGGGCCTTGGCCTCCAGAATGGAATAACGCAGCTCGAAGGTGGTGGCGTGCAGATCCGCCACCATGCCGCAGCCAAGGCGGGTGCGCAGCCGGTCTTCCAGCCCCGAAAGATCGGAAGGGGATTTGTCGGCGGAGATGACGATCTGCTTGCCCGCATCCACCAGCGCATTGAAGGTGTGGAAGAATTCTTCCTGCGTGTTGTCCTTGCCGATGAGGAATTGCAGATCGTCGATCATCAGCACGTCAACGGAACGCAGCTCGTTCTTGAACTCCAGCGTGGATTGCGAGCGCAGCGCGTTGATGAAGCGGTACATGAACTTCTCGGCGGACATATACGCCACCGAGACCGGGCGGCCACCGCGCGCATTGGTGGAAAGCTCCCAGGCAATGGCGTGCATCAGATGCGTTTTGCCCAGCCCGACGCCGCCATAAAGAAAGAGCGGGTTGAAGCCAGCCGTTGCCGGAGCTTCCGCCACACGCCGGGCACAGGCATAGGCGAACTCATTCGGCTTGCCGACCACGAAGGTTTCGAAGGTGAAGCGCTGGTCGAGCGCCGCAAGCGACTCTGGGCGTTGTTGTGGCACCGTAGCCGGCGCGGCAGTCGGCGGTGGCTCCGCCAGGTCAGGTGCTGCCGCGCGCGCGGCCGGCGCGCCAGTGCGGAATTCAACCCGCCTGACCGCGGCGTTTTCCTGCTGCCAGAACGCGGCGATCAGCTCGCCATATTCCTTGTTCACCCAATCGCGCAGGAAGCGGGTGGGCAGCAGCACCACTGCCTCGTCCCCCGCCAGCCCGGCAAAGCTGACCTGCTTCAGCCAGGTGCGATATTCAACCTCGCCCACCTCCGCCTGCAGGCGCGCGCGCACCCGCGCCCACTGCTCAACCAGCCGCGACTCATCATTCCATACCGGGGAAGCTTGCAGCGCAACGCCGCTCTTGCCAGAGGAGTTAATCTCCAGATTGATAGCCATTCTGTGTTGCCTGCCCCCGCCAAAACCGCCGCGCACCTCTCCTGCCTGGAAAACGGCCCACCCAAGGGTGCGTCACTTTCGCAGAAATGAGACGATCAAATGCGGTCAATTGAGCTTTGGAGTTTAGGTCTAAACCGTTCGCTGAAGCAAGCACTCAGAATCTACGCGATCGCTTCCAACGCGCTGACATTTACAAAAAATTGTTAAATATCAATTTGTTAAAATATTAAAGTTTCTTAGTCCCGCAGCGCCATGGCCTTAACCGTGGTGGTGGTGGCTTTGGTAACAAAAAACCCGCCGCCCCTTGTGATTACAACAAGATGACGGCGGCGGAATAATATCTAAATTTTTAAACGGAGCTGAGCGCCGTTTGCAAGCGGCTCAGGCGGTGGCAACCGCCTTGATGCGGGCCGAAAGGCGGGAGATTTTGCGCGAGACCGCATTGGCCTTCAACACGCCCTTGCCAGCCGCACGCTGCAGCTCGGGCTGCATGTCGCGGAAGGCGGCCTGGGCGGCTGTCTTGTCGCCAGCGGCCACAGCCTCCTCCACCTTGCGGATGAAGCTGTGCACGCGGGATTTACGCGCCTTGTTGCGCGCCGTGCGCTTCAGCGTCTGGCGGATGCGTTTCTGGGCAGATGCGATATTGGCCATGATATCCGAACAAAAGAAGATGTGTAATAGAGCGCGCCGTCTAGACCGCCAGGGCCGCCGCGTCAAGCATTATGCGGCAAGCCCGCTATTCGTGGATCACCCAACTTTTGCGCATGGCGGAGAGCACTTCCCAGGTGCCGGTGAAGCCCGGCTCGATGACGAATTTATCGCCCGGCCCGGCCTCGATCCGGCGGCCATCGTCGCCTTCCACCACGCAGGCGCCAGAGATGATCTCCATATATTCCCACTCGGTATAGGCGATGCGCCATTTGCCGGGGCTGGCTTCCCACTCCCCGGCGGCAAGGCGGCGGGCGGCGTTTTCATAGAGCACGGTGGTGCGGGTTCTGGGTGTGCCGGCGATCAGCTTCTCCGCCGCCACCTCCTCCCAAGGCGCGGCGCCGGCACGCGGCAGCAGGGCCAGGCGCGTCATGGCGTGGACCCCAGCGCCGCGGGCCCAGCCCCCGGGAGATAACCAGGCACCCCAGCGTTGCTGTTTTGGGGCGCCGCAACGGTGGCCGCCGGAGAGGTTGCCGCGGAGGGCACCGCCACACCCGGCGGGGCGGCCAGGGGGGCTGCCTGAATGCCGCCCGCCGCGGGCGCGGCCCCGATGTTTACGCCGCTATTTGTCCAGGAGACCCAGCTCGGCAGGTTTTTCTGAATCTGATACTGCAACTGCACATTCATCTGTGTCATCAACTGCTTGGTCAGCGCATAAAGGGCTGCCCGCGTATCGTCCGGATTGCTGGAGGTGGGCGCGGTCTGGCTGGCGCTCACGCTGGCCTCGGTAAAGCCGGTGGAGCGCCCGTCGGCGCTGGCCAGGTTCAAATCCACGGTCATCGCGCCAACCAGATTGCCGTTCACATTATCCACATAGGCGTTCTGCACGGTTACCGTGGCGGTGCCAGGCTGGCCGGCGGGCTGCAGACGGCTTCTCAGCATGGCCATCAGCGTGTCGGCGGGGGGCGCGGGGTCCAGCCCGGCGGCCTGAACCTGCGAAGGGGTGGGCACATAATCATTCGCCACATTCACCTGGCTGACCTTCAGCAGGATCGGCGGGAGGTAGGAATAATCCAGCGGCTGGAAGGTTTGTACCGGCGGGGGTGCACCGCAGGACGCCAAGGCCAGGAGAGGAAGTGCGAAAACAAGTTTTTTCATTCGGGTGCTCCTGCTTCTGTCGGGTTTGGCCGCCCGGTCACGTCGTCCCGGGCAAAGCGGAAGTCAAAATTGCAGAATTCGCAGGTCATCACGATCTGCCCCTCCACCGCCATATGGTCCAGATCATCCTGGTTGAAACCTTCCAATATGCCGCCCAGGCGCTGGCGCGAGCAACGGCAGCCAAAGCTGAGCGCGCGCGGCTTGGAAACCGCCACGCCCTCACCATGGAACAGGCGGTAAAGCAGGCGCTCGG
>JAGWZS010000114.1 GCA_018971905.1 Rhodospirillales bacterium
TCGCCCTCTATTTCATTGAGTTAGAGCGCGATGGCGGGGTTACGCGAACGCGTAGGCGTCCATCCGCAGGAAACCATATTCCACGGAGCTGTGCAGCTTCTGCGGTGCCATGCCCGGGCCCGCTGCACTCAGTGCCACATGCAAAGGCAGTAGATGCTCTTCCGTCGGGTGTTCATCGGCCGCGTGCGGGGCAAGGCGGCGGTAATCGGCCAGGGCGGAGATGTCTCCGGCCATGATCTTTGCGTCCATCCAGGTGGAGAAATCGGTCACGTCCTGTGTTTCTGGCGCGTTGAGGCTGCTGCGGCCAGGGCGGAAGCGCCGCAGGTCGTGGGTGAAGGAGCCAGAGCCGAGGATGAGCACGCCCTCCGCCCGCAGGGGACGCAGGGCCGCGCCCAGGGCAATATGGTGGGCGGGGCCAAGGCCGGTTTGCACCGAAAGCTGGATGGTGGGGATATCCGCGTTTGGGTAGGCCAGGTGCAGTGGCACCCAGGCCCCGTGGTCCAACCCGCGGGTGGGGTTTATGGCGCAAGCCAGCCCGGCTGTGCCCAGCAGTGCCGCCGTGCGGGCCGCAAGCCCATGGGCGACCGGTGCGGGGTAGCGGATATTGTATAATGCCTGCGGAAACCCGTAAAAATCGTGGATTGTCTCGTTGGCCGGAGGGTTGCTGACCTCCGGTGAGGCGGTTTCCCAATGGGCCGAGACGGCGAGAATGGCCTGAGGCCGTGGGATGAGGCCGCCCAGCGTGGCAAGGAAATGCCGGGCGGGTGTATTTTGCAGGGCCGTCATGGGTGAGCCATGGCTGATGAAGAGCGTGGGCAGCATGGCCAGCCATGTGGGCGGCCGCCGGTGCTGGGGCAAGAGGTTTGCAAGGCGGTTCTGCTATTCCTGATCTTGCCAGGGGCCCGGAAAAGGACAATCTACGGGGCAGTATCAGGACCGCATGAGTCCGCTTTGCGGACGGAGGATCAGAGATGTTTATCGAGACTGAAGGCACCCCCAACCCGGCAACGCTGAAATTTCTGCCCGGCCAGGCGATTCTGGGCGACAAGACAGCGGATTTCCCGGATGCGGATGCGGCCCTTATCTCGCCTCTGGCTGAGGCGCTGTTCGGGCTGGAGGGTGTGACTCGCGTGTTTCTGGGCGGGGATTTTGTGACCGTGACCAAAAGTGCGGGAACAGAGTGGCAGGCGCTGAAGCCGCAGGTGCTGGGTATGCTCATGCAGCACCTGATGGCGGGCAAGCCGATATTGCGCGAAGGCATGGTGCTGGAAGCCGAGGATGTGGACCCGGCGGACCAGGAGATTGTGGACCAGATTAAGGACCTGCTGGACACGCGCATCCGCCCCGCCGTGGCGGGCGATGGCGGGGATATTATTTTCCGCGGCTATCGCAACGGCGTGGTGAGCCTGCGGATGCAGGGCGCTTGCGCGGGCTGCCCCTCTTCCACCGCCACGCTGAAGCATGGCATCGAGAACATGCTGAAGCACTATATTCCGGAAGTGACCTCGGTTACACAAGCGGCGTAATAGTTGATTTTGCGCGCGGCTGCCCCACCATCCCCGCGCGTTTCAGGAGGCAGAATGGCTCTGGATGACGCGGCACTGGATGCGCTGTTCCGCAACGCGCGCACCCATTCCACCTTCAGCGCCGAGCCGGTTGCCGACGATGCGCTGAAGGCGCTGTATGAGCTGGCGAAAATGGGCCCCACCTCGGCCAATTGCTCACCCGCGCGGTTTTTATTCGTCCGCACGCCGGAGGCCAAGGCGCTGCTGCGGCCCTGCCTCTCGGCCGGGAACATAGAGCCGGTGATGGCGGCACCGGTGACGGTGGTGGTGGCGTTCGACCCGCAATTCTACCTGAAACTGCCGGAGCTGTACCCGGGGATGGACGCGAAGCCCTGGTTTGCTGGCAACCCGGACCTGGCGGAGGAAACCGCGATGCGCAATTCCTCTCTGCAGGGGGCGTATTTTTTGCTGGCGGCGCGGGCCATGGGGTTTGCCACCGGGGCGATGTCGGGTTTCGACCGCGCCAAGCTGGACCGGGCGTTTTTCGCGGGCAAGGGCTGGAAAGCCAATTTCCTCATCAATCTGGGCCACCCGCGGCCGGATGCGGAATTGCCGCCGCGCCTGCCAAGGCTGGGGTTTGAGGAGGCGGCGGAGTTCGCGTGAGTTTGATTGCGCTTGATGCCTCTGGCCCGCGGGCTGGGTTGGCGCTGTTGGCGGCGGATGGCGTGGTGCAAGGGCGCTGGAGCGCGCCCCTGAAGCCGGGGTTGATAGAAACCCTGCCGCTGTTGCTGCAAGAGGCGGCCGCAGGCCAGGAAATCACGGATGTGGCCATTTGCACCGGGCCGGGGAGCTTTACCGGCTTGCGCACCTCCATCGCCCTGGCGCAGGGGTTTGCCGCCGGGCTGGGGGTGCCGCTGTGGGGTGTTGGCGCGGCCGAAGCCTATAGGCAGGCGCTGCCGGAGCTTACCCGCCCGCTTTGGGTGGGCATCCGCGCGCGGCGGGGCCGGTTGTTTCTGTTGCGCGAGGGTAAGGTCGGGGCTTTTGCCGATGAAGCTTTGCCCATGTCGCAAGGGCCTGTGGCTACAGCCGGGGAGGAAGCGCCGCTGCTGGCGGCTGCTCTGGCCGCCAAAGGTGCCGATGTGATGCTGACCAGCGCCCGGCTGATTGATGCCGCCTGGATTGGCCGCGCCGCTCTGGCGCAAAAGCTGGCGGGGCGCGCACCTGCCGCCGCCTTGCCGCTGTATGTGGACCCGCCCGAGGCCAAGCTGCCGGCCGCCGGGCTGCGGCCAGCGCCGGTATGAGCCAGATCGTTGAGGTGGGGCCTGCCCATGCGGCGGTGCTGGCGGCGATGCACGGGCTGGTGTTTCCGCATGAGCCCTGGAACGAGGCTGCGTTTGCGACATTGCTGCAGCAGCCCGGCGCACTGGCGCTGATTCAGGGGCAGGACGGCTTCCTGCTGCTGCGCGCGGTGCTGGACGAGGCGGAGATTTTAACCCTGGGCGTGCTGGAAAAGCGCCGGGGCATTGGCGGCGCCCTGCTGCATGAAGGCTTGTGCCGGTTGCGGGCGGGCGCGGTGCGGGTGGTGCATCTGGAGGTGGCCGCCAGCAACGCCCCGGCGCGCGCGCTTTATGAAAAACAGGGCTTCATGCAGAGTGGGTTGCGCAAAGCCTATTATCACGATGGCGGCGATGCGCTGATGCTATGCCTGAAGCTGGACCCGCCGGGCGGGCCGTCATGAAATCTTGTCTTTGGCTCAGAGCGGCCATGAGGGAGAGTGAAGCATGGATCAGATAACCCGCTCTGGCCAGCGCGCGCGGCCGGCATTCCGCCGTGCCGTGGTGGACCTTGGCTCCAACTCTGTGCGGCTGGTGGTGTATGAGGGCGAGCTGCGCAACCCGTTGCAGATATTTAACGAAAAGGCGGTGGTGCGCCTGGCCAAGGGCATGACCAGCACGGGGCGCCTGAAAGACGACGCGCTGGCCCAAGCGGAAACGGTGCTGCACCGTTATGCCGCCATTGCCCGCGCCATGGGGGCAAGCCCGGTGGAGGTGCTGGCGACGTCTGCCGTGCGCGATGCCGAAAATGGCGCCGCCTTTGTGCAGGCGATGATGCAGCGGCTGCCGGAGATGCGGATTTCGGTGATTTCCGGCGAAGAGGAAGCCGCGCTTTCAGCCGAGGGGGTGCTGTGCGGTATTCCGGGCGCGGACGGGCTGCTGGCTGACCTCGGCGGTGGCTCGCTTGAGCTGGTGCGGCTGGATGCCGGCAAGGTGGGCCCGGCGGTGACGCTGCCGGTGGGGGTGATAAGGCTGGCGGAGCGCGCGGGAGACGACCTCACCCGCGCCAGGGCGTTGATGCTCGAAGCGCTGGCGGACGTGCCCTTTGCGGCGGAGGCGGCGGGCAAGGATTTGTACCTCGCTGGCGGCGCCTTCCGGGCGCTGGCGCGTATCCATATCGCGCAGACGGGCTACCCGCTGAACATCGTGCATCACTACACCATCAACCGGGACGAGGCGCGCGACCTGGCCGGTGTGGTGAGCGAGGGCGGGCGCAAGCTGATCGAGCGGATGCCCGGCGTGCCGCGCCGGCGCATCGAGGATCTGCCCTATGCGGCGGTGATTCTGCGCCGGCTGCTGCGCGCCACCGGGGCGGCGCGGGTGGTGTTTTCTGCCAATGGGCTGCGCGAGGGCTGGTTCTCCCGCCTGCTGCCGCCGGATGTGCGCGCCGAGGACCCGCTGCTGGCGGCCTCGCGCGACCTAGTGCGTGGCATGGTGCGCGATGCCAATTTGCCGCAGGCGCTCATCGCCTGGACAGCGCCCTTGTTCCCCGATGAAACCCCGGCGCAGAAGCGGCTGCGTGAGGCGGCGTGCTGGCTTTCGGACATTGGCAGCCACGAGCACCCGGAATACCGGGCTGAGCAGGCGTTTATGCGGGTGCTGCGCCAGGCGGGCATGAGCCTGGACCACCATGCCCGCGCGTTTTTAGCCCTGACGACGGCGGTGCGCTACGAGGCGCCGCCGGAGGCAGGGTTTCTGGCGCCCGCCCGCGCGCTTTTGGACATGCAGGCCGCCCAGCGCGCCGAAACCTTGGGCAGCGCCCTGCGCCTGGGCTACACGCTTTCCGCCGGAACGCCGCATCTGCTGGCGGGAACCGGGCTGACCCTGACCCAAGGCAGCCTGGCCTTGAGCCTGGCGGCGGCAAATGGCGTGTTTGCGGGCGATGCCGTGCTGCGGCGGCTGGAGCGGTTGGCGCTGATGCTGGGCCGCGAGGCGGAGACGGTTATGCAATAAAAAAGCCGGAGGCGTTTGGCGCTCCGGCTTTTTATAACGGCTAGTGGGAGGCTCAGGCGTCTGTCAGCGAAGCTGGGGCCGGGGAATAGGTGTTTGCTTCGCTCAGCATTTCGATGCGGCCGGTGATCTGACCGCCATCTTCCACCTGCAAGCGGCGGCAGCGCGCGGTGCCCAGCACGCGGCCGGTGCTGCGCACAACCAGCGTGGCGCGGGCGACCAGCGTGCCGTCTATGGTGCCGGCCACTTCGGCGTCGTCCACCTCAACCTCGCCTTTGAACACGCCGCCGGGGGCGATGGAGAGTTCGTTGGCGTTGATCATCGTGGCTTCCACGGTGCCTTCCACCACCAGGCGCTCGGCGTCTTGCACGGTGCCTTGCACGGAAATGCCGCGGCCCACCACCAGGGTGCGGCGCTCAGGCGCTTCGCGGGTGGTGGTGTTGGGCATTAGCGGGCGGGGGGCTGCCGCGGAGGGGACGACCGGGCTGGCGGGGGTGGCAGGCATGGGCGGGGGCGCAAACGGCGAGCGGGCCATGGGGGTCTCCTTGAAACTGGGTGGGATGAAAAGATTGCCGGGATCGTTATCCTCGGAGGAGGGGGGGGATGGCGCCGCCTGGTCCGCCGGGAGCGCGGTGGAGACCGGTTGTGGCTCTTCCGTTTTGCGCTTGTTGAACACTGATCCTCCATGCTGGCTTATCGCGTTAAGTTCGCCGCCTAGCACGGGGCAGGCCGCTAAACAACCTTTGGTGGGGTTTGCTGGGGGTGGTTTGCAATGCTAACCCCTCGTTGTTGTAATCCGGGAGTGTTGCCGAATATGGCCGTGTCACAGTTCGATATCACCGGCATCGGGAATGCCATCGTCGATTTTTTGCTGCCAACAAATGACGAATTTTTAAGGCGGCATGACATGCCGAAGGGGGCGATGTCGCTGATCGACGCGGACACCGCAACCAGGCTGACCGCGGCAATGCAGGGCGGCCTCACGGCGTCTGGCGGCTCGGTTGCCAATTCTTGCGCGGTGGCGGCAGCCCTTGGCGCCAGGGTGGCGTTTATCGGCAAGGTGGCCAGGGATGAAATGGGCGACGTGTTCCGCCGTGAGATTGCCGCCGTTGGCGTGCATTACGCCACCCCGCCGCTGGACGCGCCGGTGCCCACCGCGCGCTGCCTGATTCTGGTGACCCCGGATGGCCAGCGCACGATGAACACCTACCTTGGCGCGGGCGGCGAGTTCGCGCTGCATGATTTGGACGAGGTGGTGATCGCGGCCTCGAAGGTGCTGTATCTGGAAGG
>JAGWZS010000115.1 GCA_018971905.1 Rhodospirillales bacterium
ACGGAACAAGGCCGTGGCCAGCGCGTTGCGCGCTTCCTGGCTGGGGCCGGATTCCATCCAGCTACGAAACCCCTGCCCCTTCAGCCAGCTCATCGTCAGCATCCGGGTGGTGGTGTAGCCCTCCACCGGCTCCGGCACGTTAATATCCGGCACATCGGCCAGCATCTGCCGGTAGAGCCGCATCTGCGCCGCCTCGCGCTGGTAATCCAATTCCTCGCGGAAACGCTCGCTCAGCTCAACATAGATGTCGTCCTGGATAATCGCGTTATCCATGCGCTTATAAACCGCCATGGCCAGCTTCACCTGGCGCAAATCCGCCTCGATCACACTCGGCATGTCCGGATATTGCAGCTTCACCGCCACATCCTGCCCATCCGGCAGCACGGCGCGGTGCACTTGCCCCAGACTAGCGGCGGCCACCGCCTCGCGGGAGAAGCTCTTGAATTTGCTCTCCCAATCCGGCCCCAGCTCGCCACTCATGCGCCTGCGCACGAAGGGCCAGCCCATCGGCGGCGCGTTGGACTGCAATTCCGCCAGTTGCTTGGCGTATTCCGGCGGCAGCGCGTCCGGCACGGTGGAGAGAAACTGCGCCACCTTCATCATCGGCCCCTTCAGGCCGCCGAGCAGGGATTTCAGATCCTCCGCATGGCGCGCCTGATCGGTCTTGATTCCGAACACCCGTTCCCCGGCAATGCGCGCGGCAATTCCGCCAACAGCGCCCGAGGTGCGGGCCATGCGCCGCATTTCGCCTAACAAACTCCCGCCGTCGCGTTCGCTCATGCTTTTTCAAGCTCGTCGATAAAGCCCGAGATCACATCCAGCCCCTTGTTCCAGAAGGCTGGGTCGGAGGCATCCAACCCGAAGGGCGCCAGCAGCGCCTTGTGCCGCTTGGCTCCACCAGCGGCCAGCATCTCCCGGTATTTGGCCGCGAAGCCCGCCTTGTCCGGGCTTTCCTGATAGACGGCGTAAAGCGCGTTCACCAGGCAATCCCCGAAGGCATAGGCGTAAACATAAAAGGGCGAGTGGAAGAAATGCGAGATATAGGCCCAGAAGCTCCGGTAATCCTCTGTGAAGTTAAAGGCCGGGCCGAGGCTCCTGGTCTGCACATCCAGCCAGATCTCGGAAATCCGCTCGGGCAGAATCTCGCCCTCGGCACGCTCGGTATGGAACGTCACCTCGAACTCATGGAAGGCGATCTGCCGCACCACCGTGTTCAGCATATCCTCCACCTTCTGCGCCAGCATGATCCGGCGGCGCGCCGGATCGGTCTCAGCATCCAGCAGGGAGCGGAAGGTGAGCATCTCTCCAAACACGCTGGCGGTCTCGGCCAGGGTCAGCGGCGTGCTGGCCAGCAGATAGCCCTGCTTCGCCGCCAGGCTTTGATGCGCGCCGTGGCCCAGCTCATGCGCCAGAGTCATCACATCGCGCGTCTTGCCGTGGAAATTCATCAGCACGTAAGGATGCGCCGAGGGCACGGTGGAATGCGAGAACGCGCCGCCCGCCTTGCCGGGGCGCAGGGCCGCGTCGATCCAGTTCTTGTCAAAGAACGGCTTGATGGTCTCCGCCAATTCCGGGCTGAAGCCGCCATAGGCGTTCAGCACAATGTCCCGCGCCTGCGGCCAGGAGATGTGCTTATCGTCATCGGTGGGCAGGGGCGCGTTGCGGTCCCAATGCTCCAGCTTTGGAAGCCCCAGCCATTTGGCCTTCAGCGCGTAATAGCGGTGCGAGAGGCGGCCATAGGAGGATTTCACCGCCTCCACCAGCGCGTTCACCACCTCATCCTCCACCATGTTCGCCCGGTTACGGAACGACCAAGGATGCGGATAAGCGTGCCACTCATCCTCAATCGCCTTGTCCTTGGCGATGGTGTTCAGCACCAGGGCGAATAATTTCTCGTTCTGCTTCATCGCCTTGGCTACGGCCTTGGCGGCGGCCTCGCGCTTGGCGCGGTCAGAATCCGAGAGCTTGTTCAGCGCGGCGGAAAGGGTCAGTTCCTCGCCATCCACCTCCAGCCGCAGCCCGGCGATGGTCTCATCAAACAGGCGCACCCAGGCGGAATGGCCGGTCACGTCCTTTTCCATAAACAACTGCTCGACCACATCTTCACGCTGATGCGGCAGAAACACCCGCAAATCCCGCAGCCAGGGCGCGTAATGCGCCAATGCCGGGCCTTGCAGGTTTTCCTCAGGCAGGCGGTTCAGCTCCAGCGTGAAGAACAGCGTCTTGGTGCCCAGGGCGGTCACGCGCTCAGACATGGTCTGGTAGAACTGCCCATGCGCGGGCACCGAGGAATCCGCCGAGAACAGCAGCACCGCGTAGGACATGATGCGGCCGGGAATTTCCTGCAGCGCCTCATATTCACCAATGGCCTGCGCCAGCTGCGCGCCGGAAAGCCCCGCCAGCTTACCCTGGTAAGCGGCGGCAAACCGCTCCGCCCCCTCCTGGACGGATTTCAGATCGGCTTCGATGCGCGGGTCCGTGGGCGCGGCGTAAAGGTCCGTGAGGTCCCAATTGGGAAGAGACGCCGTATGTCCGGTGGAAACCCCATCCGGGTGCCGGGCCAAATTCGTGGTCTGCATCGCCGCTCCGTTCAAAACATTCTGGCCACAGATTTAGGCACTGTGGCGCAGAGGTCAAACGGTCCGGCGCTTACATGCCAATGGCGCGGCGATACACGTCCAGCAGCGTCTCCTGCTCCTCCACCTCCGCGGGCTCCTGCTTGCGAATACGGATGAGCTGGCGGATCACCTTCACATCGAATCCGGCGGATTTCGCTTCGGAGTAGATGTCTTTAATATCATTGGCGAGCGCCTTGCGCTCCTCTTCCAGGCGCTCGATGCGCTCGATCACGCTGCGCAGCCGTTCGCCGGCGATATTGGTCGGCTTTTCTTCGGTGGATACGGACATACTCATCTCCAATGCGGGCGCGGGGATAGTGCCGCCCGGCGCGCGGGTCAATGCGCGGCTTCAGTGGCCTGTTTTCGCCTCTTGCATCTTCGCCAGCTGCTCCGGCGTGGCTGGCGGCTGATATTTCGCCTGCCAGTCTTTGTAGGGCATACCGTAGATGATTTCCCGCGCTTCAGGGTCGCTCAACGCCAGCCCCTGCGCCGCCGCCGCTTCCCGGTACCAGCGCGAGAGGCAATTGCGGCAAAAGCCCGCCAGATTCATCAAATCGATATTCTGCACGTCCGTCCGGGCGCGCAAATGCTCCACCAGCGCACGAAATGCGGCCGCTTCCAGTTTTTCCTTCACCGCTTCATCCACCCTGGGGTTGCTCAAGATCCTGCTCCCGCTCATAATCACGCCGTGAAACTTCGGTCATCGCGCTATAATAACGTCCACACGGCCAATCAGGCACCCATTCAGGGGCGTCTGGCTTGGTCTGTTGTGTGTTTGCCAGCCTGCCGCAAGCGGCGGCCGCGCGCAATATCGCGTTCAACACCGGCAGGGATGCCAGGTGCCACAGCCTTCCCACCGCGCCGGCCGCCCTTGGGCAGCCTGCCTTCTTTTCCCGTCTGAGGATACAAATGGATATATTGCGCCGCCACCGCCGCACCAAGATCATCGCGACTCTTGGCCCCGCCAGTTCGAGCCCGGAGATGATCCTGCAACTTTTCCATGCCGGGGTGGATATGTTCCGGCTAAACTTCTCCCACGGCAGCCACGAGGACCACGCCGCGCGCATCCAGATGGTTCGCGCCGCCGAGAAGCAAACCGGCCGGCCGATCGGCATTCTGGCGGACGTGCAGGGGCCAAAGCTGCGCGTAGGCACATTTCAGGCTGGCCGCGTGCAGCTACAAACCGGGCAACAATTCACGCTGGACCTGAACCGCGCCCCGGGCGATGCCAGCCGCGTCTGCCTGCCGCACCCCGAGATTATCGCCGCGGCGCAAATCGGCTCCACCCTGCTGCTGGATGACGGCAAGCTGCGGCTGCGCGTGTTGCGCGTGCACGACGACAAATTGCTCACCGAAGTCATCGTCGGCGGCGTGCTCTCCGAGCGTAAGGGCGTGAACGTGCCGGATGTGATCCTGCCCATTCCGGTGCTGACCGAAAAAGACCGCGCGGACCTGGATTTCGTGCTGCCGCTGGGCATCGACTATATCGGCCTTTCCTTCGTGCAGCAGGCGAAAGACGTGCTGGAGGCGAAGGAGATCGCCGCCGGCCGCGCCCTGACCATGGTGAAGCTGGAAAAACCGCAGGGCATGGACAACCTTGAAGAGATCATGGACGTGACCGATTCGGTGATGGTCGCCCGCGGGGATCTCGGCGTGGAACTGCCGCCCGAGGAAATCCCCGTGGCGCAGAAGCGCATCATCCGCGCCGCCCAGCAGCGCGGCAAGCCGGTGATTGTGGCCACTCAGATGCTGGAGAGCATGATCTCCTCGCCCGCCCCCACCCGCGCTGAGGCATCAGACGTTGCCACCGCCGTGTTCGACGGCGCCGACGTGGTGATGCTCTCCGCCGAGAGCGCCGCCGGGCAATACCCGTGCGAGGCCGTAAACATGATGGACCGCATCATCACCCGCGTGGAGCGCGACGAAGACTGGCGCACCGAGCTGGACGCCAAACGCCCGCAACCGGAAAAAACCTCGCCGGATGCTATCGCGGCGGCCGCCGTGCAGGTGGCCCACACCATCAACGCCAAGGCCATCGTGGCGCTCACCGAGTCGGGTGCTACCGCCTTGCGTGTGGCGCGTGAAAAGCCCGATTGCCATGTAATCGGACTGACGACGAACCAAAGCGTGGCACGGCGCCTTTCCATCGTCTGGGGCGTGCACGCCGTTATCACCGAGGCTGCACACACCATGACAGAAGCCGTTGAAAACGCGATGAAAATTGCCACACTGGAAGGTTTTGCCCAAAAGGGCGAAGAAATTGTGGTGGTGGCCGGCGTGCCGTTTGGCCAGGCTGGCACAACCAACGCTCTGCGCGTGGCACGGCTTTAACGCCCGTGACTTCAGGCCAGACCACCCATGGTCTGGCCTGAAACCTACGTCACCCATTTGATGAACGCAATTTAACGCCACCATCAAATGCTGTATTATGAAAGCGTTGAAGCTTTTCCCTGCAATCTTTTCAGCCTTGGCCGCGATGGTATTTGGCTGTATTGGGGAACTGCGGTTAAGGCTTCGACAGGTTGAGGATTTCCACATTGTACACTTCACGCAAGGCCGTGGCTTATGGCAAGGCCGCTCTTGGTATGGTCACGGCTGCCCTGGTGTTAGCCGGGTGCTCCAAGCCAGCCCCCAAGATTGCCGCCGCCCCCCCCGCTGCGCCGGTTGGGCATATATACCCCGTCGCGGTGGACCTGCCGCCGCCGGTTTTCGCCAGAATTAAGTTTACGCCTGCCGATCATGAAAAATTCCAGCAGGCTTTCAATGTTGTTGCCCTGAAGTCCGCGCTCATGGTGGCGGCACTGTCTTGCGACGAACAACCCCAATACGATGCCTTCATGAACAGCTTCCAGCCCCATGTGCTGAAGGAACAGCATCTGATGGATGCCTATTTCTATAAAGCCAGCGGCCCCTATAGCGGGCAGAAGATGGAGGATACCTTCATCACCCTGCTGGCCAACAACCAGTCTGTGGCGGGCATCGCGGAAGGCCAAGCCTTCTGCCTCAACAGCCAGGCAGAGTTCAACGCGGTTCTGGCCATGAAGACCCCGCAAGAGCTGGACACCTTTGTAACGGATCAGCCGCCCACCGCCCAGATGGCTAGCGCCGCCGCGCCGCAATAATGACTCGGTAAAGTAAAACCCGCCTCCAGGCGGGTTTTTAATGATTTTTGTTTATGCTTTGGCGATAATCAATCATCAAAATTGAACGATGGTCCGGCCCGCCGCTATAAAAACGCCGCTTCGCTGAAAATCCTGGTCACGTCGCCTTGCCAGTCACCATGATAACGGACCAGCCAATGCTCGGCCTGGGTGGGCGCACCGGCGCCAATCTCATGCAACGGGGCCAGATAGACCGATTCATCCAGACCCGACGGGTTATGGCGGGCGCGGGCCTTCAGCCCATCGGCGGCAATGGCGATCACGTCTTTCGCCA
>JAGWZS010000116.1 GCA_018971905.1 Rhodospirillales bacterium
GGCCCACCGCCGCCATGCGGAATACAGAAGGTCTTGTGCAGGTTGAGATGGCACACATCCGCGCCGATATTGGCCGGGCTGGTCAGCCCCACCTGGGCGTTCATGTTGGCGCCGTCCATGTAAACCTGCCCGCCCGCCGCGTGCACGGCCTGGCAGATGTCGCGGATCGCGGTTTCGTACACGCCATGGGTGCTGGGATAGGTGATCATCAGCGCGGCCAGGGTCTGGCCATGCTCCTCCACCTTCTTGTGCAGATCGGCCACATCCACATTGCCGTTCTTGTCGCAGGCCACCACCACAACCTTATAGCCCGCCATGGCGGCGGAAGCCGGGTTGGTGCCATGGGCGGAAGCCGGGATAAGGCAGATATTCCGCGCCCCCTCGCCCCGCGCTTCATGGTAGGCGCGGATTGCCAGCAACCCGGCATATTCGCCCTGCGCGCCGGAGTTAGGCTGCAAGGACACCGCCGCAAACCCCGTCACCTCACACAGCAGCGCCGCCAGCTCGTCGATCAGCTGCTTGAACCCTTCCGTCTGGCTTTCCGGTGCAAAGGGATGGATGCTGGCGAATTCCGGCCATGTCACCGCCGCCATCTCCACGGCGGCATTCAGCTTCATGGTGCAGGAGCCAAGCGGGATCATGGAGCGGTTGAGCGCCACGTCCTTATCTTCCAGCCGCTTCATATAGCGCAGCATCAGATGCTCGGAATGATGGGCGCTGAACACTTCCTCCGTGCAAAACGCGCTCTGCCGCGCCAGTTTTGCCGGTATGGAAGGCTGCGCCTCGGCCAGCTTTGCCCCGAACAGCCCGGCCAGGGTTTCCAACTCAGCACGTGTGACTGTCTCATCCAGCGCGATGCCGATGCCGGTTTCATCAATCCGGCGCAGATTGAACCCGGCCTCCTCGGCGGCCTGCATCAGCTCATCCGCCTTCCCTCCGGCCTCGATCGCCAGCGTGTCGAAAAACGCATCGTGGCGCAGGCTGAACCCGGCCTTGGCAGCCGCCTCGGCCAGCAGCCTGGCCTGGAGATTCACGCGGCGGGCGATGGTCTTCAGACCCTCCGGCCCATGCCAAGCGGCATAGAACCCGGCCATCACCGCCAGCAGCACCTGCGCGGTGCAGATATTGCTGGTGGCTTTCTCGCGGCGGATATGCTGCTCGCGCGTCTGCAACGCCAAACGCATGGCCGGCCGCCCCGCCGCATCAACCGAAACCCCCACCAGCCGTCCCGGCATCGCACGCTTGAAGGCATCGCGCGTGGCGAAGAACCCGGCGTGCGGGCCGCCAAAGCCCATCGGCACGCCAAAGCGCTGGGCGGATCCCACGGCAATATCAGCGCCCATTTCACCCGGCGGGGTTAACAGTGTTAATGCCAGAAGGTCCGCACAGACAATGCTCATCGCCCCGGCCGCCCTGGCGGCTTCGATCTCGGCGGTGAGGTTCCGTACTTCGCCGGTGGAACCCGGATAATTCAACACCAGCGCAAAGGGTTTGGCGGCCCCGATGCCCGCCGCATCACCGGGCGTCACGTCAACAATCTCCCAGCCATGCGGCCAGGCGCGGGTGGCAATCACCGCGCGGGTCTGCGGATGCACGTCCCGGGCTATGGCAATCACCTTGCTGCCCGCCTTGTGCATGGCAAAGGCCATGGCGACACCTTCCGCCGCCGCCGTCGCTTCATCCAGCAGCGAGGCATTGGCGATTTCCATGCCAGTCAGCGAGGCGACCATGGTCTGGAAGTTCAAAATGGCTTCCAGCCGCCCTTGGGAAATTTCCGCCTGATAAGGCGTATAGGCCGTGTACCAGCCCGGATTCTCCAACACATTACGCTGAATCACCGGCGGGGTGACGGTGCCATGACAGCCCAGCCCGATGAGCGATTTTTTCACCACATTGCGGGCTGCCAAGCCCCGCAGCCGGTCCAGCACGGCCGCTTCGTCCTCCGCCTCCGGCAAGGCCAGGGCCGCGTTGGTGCGGATGCTCTCGGGGATGGTCTCGGCAATCAGCCCCTCCAGGCTCGGCGCGCCAACCACCTTCAGCATCGCCTCGATCTGCGCCTCGTCCGGCCCGATATGGCGGGCGACGAAACTGTCCGGCCGCTCAAGTGCGGCCAGTTCTGTCAGTGCATTCACGCGAGTGTTCCCAAAAATTCGTCATAACCCGCGCGGTCCATCAGCTCGGTGAGCGAGCCAGGATCTTCCAGGCGCAGCTTGAAAAACCAGCCATCCGCTTCGGCCTCGGCATTCACCTTGGCGGGCTCGTCTACAATCGCCTGGTTCACCTCCGCCACGGTGCCGGAGAGAGGGGCATACACGTCGGACGCCGCCTTCACACTCTCCACCACCGCGCAAGGCTCACCCTTGGCCACGTTGCGGCCCGGCTCCGGCAGCTCCACAAACACAATATCCCCCAGCGCGGCTTGCGCGTGGTCGGTAATGCCGATGGTGGCCAGCCCGTCCGCCCCCACGGCAACCCATTCATGATCCTTGGAATAAAAAATCTGCGACATGAGAGGCTTCCTTTCAGCGGACATAATTATGGGGAACGAAGGGCAGAGGCGTAACCTGCCCGGAAAGCGGTTTGTCACGCACAATCAATTCGAGCGTGGTGCCTGGCTTGGCGCAATCGCCGCGGACATAGCCCAGCGCGATGGGCGCATTCAGCGTGGGGGAAAACACGCCGGAGGTAACGCGGCCAACCGCTTCGCCCCCCGGCAGCCTTATCTCTGCCCCGGCGCGGGCGGGCGCGCGGCCTTCCAGCTTAATGCCCACCAAATTTTCCGCCGCGCCTTCAGCCAGCGCCTTTTGCACCGCCGCCGCGCCTTCAGCCAGCGCCTTTTGCACCGCCGCCGCGCCCAGAAAATGCCCCTCGGCCAGGCGCTTTTTGGAAAGCGCGAAGCCCAGCCCGGCGGCCACGGGGTTGGTGGTCTCATCAATGTCATTGCCATAGAGGCAGAGCCCGGCCTCCAGCCGCAGCGAATCACGCGCGCCCAGCCCGGCGGGGGTGGCGCCACGGGCCAGCAGCAGCTCGGCCAGGGCTTCACCGTCGAAACCGGCGCAGCCAATCTCGAACCCATCTTCCCCCGTGTAACCAGAGCGGGTGACGATGCAGTCAATCCCGCCAATTTGCACCGGGGCGGCGTCCATGAATTTCAGCGTGGCGGCTTCGGGCAGAATTTCCACGGCTTTTGGCCCTTGCAAGGCCAGTAGCGCGCGGTCAAACCGTGTGGTTACAGCCACGCCATGGCTGCGCATATGCGCCACGTCCGCTTCCTTGCGGCTGGCATTCAGCACCACCTGCACATGCTGGCCGAGATTAGCCACCATCAGATCGTCCAGCACGCCGCCGGCCTCGTTCAACAACAGCGTATAGCGCTGGCGGCCCGGCTTCAGCCCGGCGATGTCTCCCGGCACCAGGCGGGAGAATGCCTCGATTTCCGCGATTTCCGCCTGCCCCATATGCGAGACATCGAACAAGGCGGCCCCGGTGCGGCAAGCTAGGTGTTCAGCCATGATGCCCTGATATTGCAGCGGCATGTCATAGCCCGCGAATTCCACCATGCGCGCGCCAAGCCGGCGGTGCAGAGCATCCAATGGTGTCTTGGCCAAATTCCATCCCCCAGACGTCAGTCCACCCGGCTGGCACCGCCGGAAGCGCTGACCCCCCTCTGTCCTGTGACCTGAGAGATTCGGGTTTTGATAAACCCTTGACCCCGTCGGTGCAGCGGTTGCCCGCCGGCTTTCCAGAGTGCCCATTTCACGGGATCGCAGCCCTTTTGCCTGAGCGGTTCCGGGGGCCGGTTGCGCCTTCGGCGGCGGAAATCAGGTTTCCGCTCTCTCCTGCGTCCGTATAAGGACACCTCCTTTTTGCCTCAGGGCCTAAAATTTGCAAAGCTGTTTCTAACGCGACACTGGAAAAACAGATCGAGGCCCCCTGATGAGCGAAACCACCCCCCAAGCTCCCGCCCTCGTTGTGGAAGATATCCACAAATCCTTCGGGCCGGTGGAAGTGCTGAAAGGCGTCTCCGTAACCGCGCGCGACCATGACGTGATCGCCATTCTTGGCTCCTCGGGCTCCGGCAAAAGCACCTTCCTGCGTTGCATCAACATGCTGGAAATGCCCGACCGGGGCACCGTTTCCATCAAGGGCGAGACCATTGCCCTGCGGGAAGGCAAAAACGGCCGCGCCTGCGCCAACCCCCAGCAGCTTGAACGCCTGCGCGCCCGGCTTTCCATGGTGTTCCAGCAATTCAACCTCTGGGGCCACATGACCGTGCTGCAGAACGTGATGGAAGCACCCGTGCATGTGCTGAAGCAGGACAAGAAAACCGCCCGCAGCAAAGCCGAGGCCATGCTAGAGAAAGTGGGGCTTTCCGCCAAACTGGATGCCTTCCCCGCCCAGCTTTCCGGCGGGCAGCAGCAGCGCGTGGCCATTGCCCGCGCCCTGGCGATGGAGCCAGAGGTGCTGCTGTTCGACGAACCAACCTCCGCCCTGGACCCGGAGCTGGTGGGCGAGGTGCTGAAGGTCATGCGTCAGCTTGCCCAGGAAGGCCGCACCATGCTGGTGGTCACCCACGAGATGGGCTTCGCCCGCGAGGTGGCAAGCCGGGTGATGTTCTTGCACAAGGGCCAAACCGAGGAAGAGGGCGCGCCGCACGAGATGTTCACAAGCCCAAAAACGGAACGTTTTCGGCAATTTTTATCCAGCACATTGAAACATTAACCGGCGGCTGCGGTATAAGTTCGCCTCCAAATCTTGTTGTTAAATCAAAGCCCGGGCACCTATCTTAGGGTAAAGAGTTGTTTATCCCGAACCCAGGCAAGAGCATGGCAGACGATCCATATAAAATTTTAGGCGTGAAGAAAGACGCGAGCGCAGCGGAGATCCGCTCCGCCTACCGCAAGCTGGCAAAGAAACATCACCCGGACCTCAACCCCGGCAACAAGCAGGCGGAGGAGAGCTTTAAGGCCATATCCGGCGCTTACGACCTGCTGGGCGACACGGAGAAGCGGGGCAAATATGACCGGGGCGAGATCGACGCCTCAGGTGCTGAGCGAGCTCCTCAGCAATCCTGGCGGCAATATGCCGATGCCGCTCAGGGAGAGCGCTACGCTTATTCCACCGGCGGCACGGGCGGGGCGGATTTCGAGGATTTGTTTGCCAATATCTTCAACCAGCGCCCGCGCGGCCCGGCCAAGGGGCATGACCGGCATTACAGCCTGGAGCTGGCGTTTTTGGAAGCGGTAAGCGGCGCCACACGGCGGATCACCCTGCCCGATGGCGGCACGCTGGATGTGAAGATTCCGCCCGGCACCGAGGAAGGCGACACGCTGCGCCTGCGCGGCAAGGGCGATACCGGGGTGAATGGCGGCCCACCCGGCGATGCGTTGATCGAGATTCACGTGGCGCCGCATAAATTCTACCGCCGGGTGGGGCGGAATTTGCACATGGATGTGCCGGTTTCGTTGAAGGAGGCGGTGCTGGGCGCGAAAATCACGATCCCCACCCCGGCGGGCGACGTGGCGATGACCGTGCGCCCCGGCACGGAAACCGGAACCGAGATGCGGTTGCGCGGGCGCGGCGTGCCCGAGCACGGCAAGCACCATGCCGGCGATTTGCACGTGAAACTGCATGTGGTGGTGGGCCCGGCGGATGAAAAGCTGAAATCGTTTCTGCAAGGCTGGGAACAGCCGGGCTTCAACCCGCGGGAGGGGCTGACATGATCACCTTCGAAGCGCTGCATATCACCGGGCTGGACGAAGCCGAGCTGGGGCGCTGGATTGAAGCCTCCTGGGTGCACGCGCGCGGAGTACGGGGTGCCTGGCAGTTCGAGGAGGTGGATGTGGCGCGGATCAAGCTAATCCATACGCTGCGCACGGAACTGGAAATTGGCGAGCCCGCCATGCCGGTGGTGTTGTCTCTGCTGGACCAGCTCTATGAGCTGCGCCGCAACGCCGCACGGTTGAACGCGGCGCTGGCGGACCTGCCGCCGGAGGCACGGGTGGCGATT
>JAGWZS010000117.1 GCA_018971905.1 Rhodospirillales bacterium
GGGCGCGTGGGGCGTGGCAAGCAGCGCGGCTACGCGTACCTGACATGGCCGCCGCATCACCGGCTTTCCGCCGCGTCAGAAAAGCGGCTGGAAGTAATGCAGACGCTGGACACGCTGGGGGCGGGCTTCACACTGGCGTCTCACGACCTGGATTTGCGCGGTGCGGGCAATCTGCTTGGCAACGAGCAATCCGGCCATATCCGCGAGGTCGGCATCGAGCTTTACCAGCAGATGCTGGAGGACGCGGTGAACGATTTGCGTGCCCAGAACCAGCAGGCGCAAAAAATTGAACGGGACTGGACGCCGAACATCAATCTCGGCCTGCCGGTGCTCATCCCCGAAGCCTATGTGGCAGATCTGCCTGTGCGGCTTGGCCTTTACCGGCGCATCAGTGCCCTTGCCTCGGATGCCGAGAGCGAAGCCCTGGCCGCCGAACTGGTGGACCGTTTTGGCCCCATTCCGGCTGAGGTAGAAAATTTGCTTTCCGTGGTGGCGCTCAAACGTGCCTGCCGCGAGGCGAATGTGGAGAAGCTAGATGCCGGGCCAAAGGGCATGGTGGTGAGCTTCCGCAAGAACGACTTCGCCAACCCCGCCGGGCTGATCCAATGGATCGGCACCAAGGGCGGGCTGGTCAAACTCCGCCCGGACCAGAAGCTGGCGATGGTGCGGGACATGGATGTGGCTGCGCGCATGGCTTTGGCGCGCGACCTGCTGGCCAACCTCGCCAAACTGGCAAGTGCGGCGGAAACCTAAATCTGATTACAGAGACTTCCAGTAAGAGGCAGCGCAGCTCACCGCTACCGGCATATCCGGGTGCGCCTGGGCTTCCGACTGCGCGGCGATGTTGCCTGTTGCCATCGATTGGCCAACCGAATTGATAATGTCGTGAAGCGGCCCGGAATTTGCGCCAGCAATGTTTGCCGCGGCGTTGCTCACGTCGTGCTTCTCCAGCGCCTGGCATACATTGGCGCTGCCGCCAGCGGCCATCGGCACGACGAAAAACACCACGGCCGCGATGACGATAACCCCGGCGATGGCAAGTGCTGATCTCATAATCTCATCCCCAAATTTGTGAAAATACCGGCGTAACTGATTGGCCAGGCTGGCATTTGGGGTGTGTTGAGCGGTTTCGCAAATGCAAACCGATTAAATCCGCCGTTACATGGTCAGTGAATCGCCATTCGTGAAAACAGATTGATCACCAAAATGCCCGCCATGATCAGCCCTATGCCGAGTGCTCCAGGCCAGTCCACGGGCTGCCGGTAATAAAAATATCCAACGCCGACAATGAGGATGATGCCAAAGCCGCACCAGAGCGCATAAGCGTAGCCGAGCGGTATGAGCTTCACCACTTGCGAGAGCGTGAAGAAACTCACGCAATAGCCCACCACCACCATAAGAGACGGTACGAGGCGGGTGAACCCGTTGCAGGATTTCAGGGCCGAGGTGGCGGTAACCTCGCTGATAATGGCGATGGCGAGGAGCAGATACGCCATCAGAAATCAGAACAGCGGCCGTTTTTTTCCCAATCGCCATAACGCGTCGGCTCAGGCCCCTTCGGGCCGCCAATCTCTTTCGGGGGCTTTGGCGCCTCCGGCTGCGGGGTGGCCTGGGGCTCCGGCTTGGCAGAGGGCGTACTGTCGTTCATGGCCGGGCACTCTACGCCAATGCCGCTGGAAGGGAAGAGCCGTGGGCTATTGCCCCCCCTGCACCTGCATCAGCCTTTCCTGGTCCAGTTGCCGCCATGAGGAATTTGCTGGCGCACTGGCGAAAGATTGCTTGAACAGCGCAAGTGCCTCGGGGGTGATTGTTCCGGCCTGCTCGCTCAGCGCCTCGGCCAGATATGCCTCGCCCTCGCTGGCATCGGCGGAGCCTGGCACCGCCACGGCCAGATGCGCCCGCAGCATGGTAATCAGCTTGTCGAGCTGCTGAAACTGCACCGCCTGCTGCGCTGCCCAGGCTGCGTGTGGCTCGGAGGGCACCGGCGTGGCATCTGGCAGATACAGCGCGAAACCGCCGATCGGCAGAGCGATTAGCGTCATCAGCAACAACAGCTTGGCACTGCCGCCGCTGGGTTGGGCGGGCATCGCATCCGCAGCCAATATCCGGCGCTCAACCTCCAGCTTCGCACCCGCATGTTCATCGCGGCCAATACGGCCGTCCGCAAGGTCGCGGTTCAACTCTTCAAGCTGTGCGCGGTGCAGGGCAACAGAGGCCTCGCGCCGTTCCGGCAGGTTTTTCCCGCGCCGGAACACCAGCAGCAAAGGCAAACTCAGCGCCAGCGCCAGCGCCAGCATAAGGATCAGCATCATTTCAATAATTCATCCAGGCGGGCTTGTTCGGCCGGGTTCAACGGCGCGGCGGGTTTGGCGCGGGTTTTACGCCCCAGCCAGAAAGCCAGAAATCCGCCGACGAGTGCCAGAATGGGTGAGGCGTAGAGCAGCCATGTCAATGGCGAAACAGGCGGCTTTAGCAGCACGAAAATTCCGTAACGCTGCACCATGTAATGCATGATCTGCTTGTCCGGCACGCCCTGCACCACCTGCTGGCGGATAATCACCCGCAATTGCTTGGCAAGTCCGGCCGAGGATTCCTCGATGCTTTCATTCTGGCAGACCAGGCAGCGCAACTGCCCGCCAATCGCCTCGGCGCGGCTTTCCTGCGCCTGGGTCAGGGTGATGCCGTCGCGCGTTACCATGGCCTGCGCCAGGGCGAGGCTGGGCAGCAGCAGCAGCGCCAGCAGAAAACGCGGTGGTCTCATGAATATTGCTCGAACAATGGGTTGAGCTGGGTTTTCACCACCTCATCCGTCAGCGCCCCGGCATAGCGCAGCCGCACAATGCCGGTCTTGTCGATGAAATAAGTTTCCGGCACGCCGTACACACCCCAATTGATCGCGGTGAGCCCTGATTCATCGGTTGCGAGGCGCGTATAAGGGTTGCCATATTTTTGCAGATAGGCGGCAAGTGCCGCCGGCTGGTCTTCATACGCAATGCCCCAGATGGTGATGCCAGACGCCGCGAGGGTTTGCAGCATCGGTGCTTCCTCCTGGCAGGGCGCGCACCAGGAGGCAAACCAGTTCACCAGCATCGGCTTGGGCGGCGCCAGCAGATCGGTGTTGGAAAACCCCGACCCGCCACCGGTACCCGGCAGCGTGAAAGCGGGCGGGCGTTTGCCGATCAACGGCGAGGGCAGGGCGTGCGGGTCGTATTGATCATTCTGCATCCGGCGCAGGATGGTATAAAACCCCGCACCGCCGGCCACGGCCACGGCCAGCGGCGCCCCAAACAGCAATCGCCGCCGCAGGGGAGACATTAAACCGTAGCCCCGCCCGGCAGGCGCTTGCGGAAAGGCGCGCCGACGCGCAGCCGCCTGTCGGAAAGCGAGAACACCCCGCCCAGCGCCATAATCAACCCGCCGAACCAGATTTCCGGCGCGCCGGGATGGCGGCTCAGCCGCAGCTCCGCGCCGCCATCTTCCTCATCGGCAAAATCGATATAAATATCCTGAAACCCATTGGTGCGAATGGCGGCATCAGAGGTGATGACATGCTGCGCGGTAAAAAAGCGGCGGCTGGGGTGCAGAACCATGAACACATGCCCGTTATCGCTCAGCGCCACATCCGCCACGCGCTGGGAGTAATCCGGCCCCGGTGCGTCGTGAATATCCTGCAGGGTCCAGGAATATCCGCCCAGTGTGGTGGACTGCCCAGGCTTCAGCACGATCACCTTCTGCACCGCGAGCGTCATCGCCGCGATGCCCAGCACCGAAACACCAAACCCTATATGCCCCAGTGCTGCGCCGATAGCGGCGCGCGGCAGCGTGAAAAGCCGCCCCAGCGCTTGCCCCAGCGGCACGCGGAACAGGCGGATACGTTCGGCAATGTCAGTGAGCGCTGCGCACACCACCCAGGCCCCGCCCGCCAGCCCCAGGGCGGCAATAATGTGCCTGGTGGCGGTGAGGATGATGAACACAAGCACAGCCACCGCCCCAGCCAGCCAAAGCCGTTGCAGCACCGGCAGCATATCCGCTCGCTTCCAGCGCAAAAGTGGCCCTATGCCCATCGCCAGAATAATCGGCCCCGCGAGCGGCAAAACCGTCTGGTTGAAAAATGGCGCACCGACCGAAAGCTGAATGCCAAACAAAAGATCAACAAATGGCGGATAAAGCGTACCGGTGAACACCACAGCCGCAATGGCGCAAAGGAAAATATTGTTCAAAATCAGCGCGCTTTCACGGCTGATGGGTGCATAGATGCCCGTTGCCGCCAGCACAGGCGCACGGATGGCAAACAGCAGCAGCGACCCTCCAATGGTAATGGCCAGCAGGGCGAGAATGAACAGCCCCTGGTCGGGCGCTGCGGCGAAGCTGTGCACGGAGTTCAGAATGCCCGAACGCACGAGGAACGTGCCTGAGAGTGAGAGCGAGAAAGTGGCGATGGCCAACAGCACAGTCCACGCTTTCAGCGCCTCGCGCTTTTCCACCACGATAGCGCAGTGCAAAAGTGCCGTGCCGGTAAGCCAGGGCAGCAGGGCGGCGTTTTCCACCGGGTCCCAGAACCAGAACCCGCCCCAGCCCAGCGTGTAATAGGACCACCAGCTGCCCAGCGTGATACCGGCAGTGAGGAAGCACCAGGAAATTAAAGCCCAGGGCCGCACCCAGCGCCCCCAGGCGGCGTCTATCCGCCCCTCGATAAGCGCTGCGATGGCAAAGGCAAACGCCACGGAAAACCCGACATAGCCGGTGTAGAGAACCGGCGGATGGAAGGCGAGGCCGGGGTCCTGCAAAATCGGGTTCATGCCCGCGCCATCCAGCGGCGGCGGCCAGATGCGGGTGAAGGGGTTGGAAACCGCCAGGGTAAACAGCAAGAAGCCACAGGAAATCAGCCCCAGCACCCCCAGCACGCGGGCCCGAAGGCTTGCTGGCAGCCGCCCACCGCCCACCGCTACCGCGGCGCCGCAAAGCGAGAGGATCAGGCACCAGAGCAGGATCGAGCCATCGTGATTCCCCCATATGCCCGTGATCCGGTAGAGCAGCGGCGTCGAAGCCGACGAAAAATCCGCAATGTTCTCAACCGTGAAGTCCGAGACCACCCCGGCCCAGACCAGCGCCAGGAACGAGAGCGAGATGGCGGTGAAATGCAGCAACGCGAGCACCGGAGCCGCGGCCAGGGCGCGCGGGTCTTTCAAGCTGGGCCCGGCAATGCCCACAACGCCCTGCGCACAGGCCAGCGCCACCGCCATGGCCAGGCAGAAATGCCCAAGTTCAGGTATCATGGGCTGGTTTTTACCTTCATGTCATTCCAATCACTGGCGTTAGGCGGGGGGCCAAAACGCGGGTCCCATTTGCCGCTTTCCTTCAGCTCCTGCTCCACGTCCTTGGGCATGTAATCAGCGCCGTGCTTGGCCAACACCTCATCGGCCACAAACACTCCGCCCGGCCCCATGGAGCCAATGGCCACGATGCCCTGGCCTTCGCGGAACAAATCCGGCAGCAGGCCCGTGAAAACCACCTGTACCGCGGCCCGCCCGTCCGTTACCGCGAAATGTGTGGTGGGCGTGCCATTGGCAACGCTGGTTGAAACCGTGCCCACCTGCACAATGCCACCCAGCCGGAAGCTTTGCCCGGGCGGCGGCGCCTTGGCCTCCACCTGCCGTGGCGAGAGGAAATAGGTAAGCGAGGATGAAAACGCCGCCAGGGAAAGTGCTACCGCGCCGCCCAGGCAAACCAGGCAAACCAGAACCAGGTAAAGCCGCTTTTTCTTGGGCGTGCGCATTAAAGCTGCTCAGCCTGGGCCAAACGCACCCTGGCGCGGCGGTAACGCGCGAAGGTCAGCCATGCCGCGCCAAGCAGAAAAATAACCGCCACTCCATAGGCGCCATTCACGAAGGGCCACACATTAATGGCTTGCACTGGCGGATTCATGGCACGGCCTCCGCCGCGGCGCGCAAAAGTGCTGTGGTCTTGCGCTCAGAAATCGCGGCAC
>JAGWZS010000118.1 GCA_018971905.1 Rhodospirillales bacterium
CGCCGCCATAGGTGGCGGAGGCGCCGGAGAAAAGTTTTGACTCCGAAATCACCTGGGCGTGGACTTCAAGCCCGACCACGATTTCCCATGTGCCGGTGCGGCCTTCTAGCGTGTAGCTGCTCATTTGGCGCGAACCTCCGGCAGGGCGGTGAAATTGGCGGCGGCCTCGATAGCGGCGGAAACCGCGAACACCGTTTCCTCGTCAAAATGTTTGCCGATGACTTGCAGACCCAACGGCAACCCATCGGCGGAGAGCCCGGCGGGTACGCTCATCGCCGGCACACCGGCCAGCGAGGCGGGCACGGTGAACACGTCGTTGAGATACATGGTGACGGGATCGTCCATCTTCTCGCCCAGGCCAAAAGCGGCGGAGGGCGCGGTGGGGGTGAGGATGGCATCCACGCGGCCGAAAGCGTCGGTGAAATCCTTCAGGATCAGGTTCCGCACCTTTTGCGCCTTCAGGTAATAGGCGTCGTAATAGCCATGGCTCAGCACATAGGTGCCGATCATGATACGGCGCTTCACCTCGGCCCCGAAGCCCTCAGCGCGGGTGCGTTCGTAAAGATCGATCAGGTCCTCGCCATCCACGCGTTTGCCGTAGCGCACGCCGTCATAGCGCGCGAGGTTGGAGGAGGCTTCGGCGGGCGCGACGATGTAGTACACCGGCAGGCCGTATTTGGTGTGGGGCAGGGAGATGTCGATAATCTCGGCCCCCTGCGCCTTCAGCCACTCAATGCCCTTGTCCCACAGCGCCAGAATTTCCGGGTTGGTGCCTTCCAGTCGGTACTCGGCCGGGATGCCGATTTTCAACCCCCTCACGCCTCTTGTGAGGGCGGCGGTGAAATCCGGCACTTCGCGGTCGGCGGAGGTGGAGTCCTTCGCGTCGAACCCCGCCATGGCGTTCAGCAGCAGGGCGTTGTCCTCCACGTTGCGGGCCATCGGGCCGGGCTGGTCCAGCGAGGAGGCAAAGGCCACCACGCCCCAGCGCGAGCAGCGCCCATAGGTGGGCTTGATGCCGGCCAGGCCCGTGAAGGCGGCGGGCTGGCGGATGGAGCCGCCGGTATCCGTGCCCGTGGCGGCCAAAGCGATGCGCGCGGCGACGGCGGCGGCGGAGCCACCGGAGGAGCCGCCCGGCACCAGCTTGGCGTCCGAGCCCTGGCGCTTCCAGGGGTTTTCCACCGGGCCATAGCCGGAGGTGATGTTGGAGGAGCCCATGGCGAATTCATCCAGATTCGCCTTGCCGAGCATCACTGCACCCGCTTCCTTCAGCTTGCCGGAGACGGTGCTCTCATAAGGCGGGATGAAGGGTTCCAGGATCGAGCTTCCCGCCGTGGTGCGCACACCCTCGGTGCAGAACAGATCCTTCATGGCGATGGGAATGCCGGTGAGCGGCGTGGCGCTGCCCTCCGCAATCCGCGCATCGGCCGCCTTGGCCTGCTCCAGCGCCAGCTCAGGCGTGGTGGTGATATAGGCGTTCAGGCGCGGGTTCAGCGCCGCCACGGCCTCGTTATAGGCCGTGGTCAGCTCCACGGCCGAAATCTCTTTCGCTTTCAGCGCCTTGGCGGCACCGGCGATTGTATAGTCAAAAATGCTCATTCCACCACTTTCGGCACGGCAAAGAAGTTTCCAATGCGGTCCGGCGCGTTGGCCAGGATTTTCTCCGCCATATCCCCGTCGGTGAGCTTGTCCTCACGCTGGCGCAGCGCCATTTGCGCGCCGCCGGAGAGCGGTTCCACGCCCTCCACGTTCACCTCGGCCAGTTGCTCCACATAGCCCAGAATCGCGTTCAGCTCGTTCTGGAGGGTGGAAACCTCCTCGTCATTCACCCTTATACGGGCCAGTTTCGCAATCCGGCGTACCGTTGCGGCGTCGAGCGACATACCCAAATCCCTTGGCTAAAAAATTCGGGCGGACCATACAGGCGGGCATGGCGCTCTACAACCTGTCCGAATTTTTAAGTGTACTGCCCCAGGGCGCGCGGCTCCTGGGGCTGGACCCCGGCTCCAAACGCATCGGGGTGGCGCTGTCGGACGTGAACCGGAGTGTGGCCAGCCCCTACGCCACCCTGGCGCGGACCAAGATGAAGCAGAACGCCGCCGAGCTGGCGGTGATTATCGCACGGGAAGGCGTGGGTGGGCTGATCGTCGGCCTGCCGTTGGATGAGGGGCAGACGCTCGGGCCGCGTGCCCAGGCGGCGCGGGACTGGGCGCATGGCATGAGCGAGGCCACCGGCCTGCCGGTGGCGATGGTGGATGAGAGCTATTCCACCGCCGAGACGCATGAGCGGCTGATTGCAGCCGGGATGAGCCGGGCGCGCCGCGCCGAGATTGTCGACAAGCTGGCGGCGGCGGAAATTCTGCAACGCGCGCTGGACGCGATGCGGCGGCTTTAGGGCAAACAGCTTCCCTGCTACCATGTGGCAATGCTGAATCTTCATTGCCTCTGCGGCCAAATCCGCATCCAAACTTCAAAGCGGCCGGATTTCATCAACGAGTGCAACTGCACTTTATGCAGCAAAGCTGGTGCACGCTGGGCCTATTTCCATCCCTCGGATGTCGTCATTGAAGGCACAACGAAAGGGTATCAGCGGGACGACAAGGAGAACCCGGCGGCGGAAATCCAGTTCTGCGCGAATTGCGGTTCAACGACGCATTTTGTTTTGACCGAGAGCGCGGTTGCGAAATTCGGAAACGTACAAATGGGCGTGAATATGCGTCTGGCGGATGAAACGGATCTGACCGGAATAGAACTACGCTTTCCTGACGGACGCGCCTGGCTGGGCAAGGGCGGTTTTGGCTATGCGCAGCCCGCGCAAATCATTGGCGGGCGAAATGCACAGGATCAGCCGGATTAAGCAAAAAAGCGCAAGAAACCGTTTCCAGGCGAAGACATAAAAATGGCGGCGGGTGTCCCCCCGCCGCCTGCTGCCTTCTGTTAAAAGCGCGCCATCAGATCGTGCCGAATTCTTTCGCGAGCAATTCATAAGAGCGGGTCCGCACTGCCGGATCGTATGCCGCCGTGGTGATGGCGATTTCGTCCAGCCGTAATTCCTCAGCCAATTTGCGCAACCGTTCGGCCACCTGCGGCGCCGCGCCGATAAAATTGCGCTGTTGAGAACGTGCGATCCGCTGTTTCTCATCCTCGGAAAAGTCAAATTCATCCGCTTCCTCGGGCGAGGGCAGGGGAATATAGGTTCCCCGGTTGCGCATGCCCGTGAAGGCGCCGCGAGACTTCGCCCAGTGCCGCGCTTCCTCCTCAGTCTCCGCCGCCAGGGCGAACACGGTTACGGCGGAGCGTGGTTTTACCTCGGCGGGCTGGGGCTGGCGGAACTGGGTTTGGTAGGCGTGCATGGCTTCGGCGGCACCCGCGCCGTCTGAGAAGAAATAGGCGAAGGCATAGGGCAGGCCAAACCAGGCGGCGAGTTGCGCGCCATAATTAGAGCTGCCGAGAATCCAGATTTCTGGCGCATACGGGCCGCGCGGTTCGGCAATTATGGTGCGGAATGGGTGGTCCACCGGCAACGGCTCGCCCGCCACCCAGGCCATCAAATCCCGTACCTGGGTTGGGAATCGTTCCGCCGCCTCCCGCGCATTGGGGTTTAGCGCCAGCGCGGTACGCCCATCCGACCCCGGGGCGCGGCCGAGGCCAAGATCGATCCGCCCGGGTGCGATGGCCTCCAGCACCCGGAACTGTTCCGCCACTTTAAGTGCAGAATAATGCGGCAGCATGATGCCCGCCGCGCCCACGCGGATGCGGCTGGTACTGGCGGCGATGGCGGCGGCCAGCACCTCAGGCGCCGAACCCGCGACAGCACCGGAGCTATGATGCTCCGAAAGCCAGTAGCGGTGATAGCCAAGCCCCTCGCAGGCTCTGGCGAGCGCGATGGATTCGCGGATGGAGACATCCGGCGTGGCGTTGGTACGGATGGGGGATTGGTCGAGCACGGAAAGTTTCATGGCGTTCATATGGGGTGCTTGCGCGGATTTCATGTTGGGAAGATGCTTCGGCGCATGAAGAAAATCGGTTTCCTGTCTTTCGGGCATTGGTCGCCCTCGCCGCAATCTGGTGCCCGTTCGGCGGCCGACGTGCTGCTGCAATCTATTGAGCTGGCGGAGGCGGCGGAGGCTTTGGGGGCGGATGGCGCGTATTTCCGGGTGCATCATTTCGCCAGGCAGCTTGCTTCGCCTTTTCCGCTGCTTGCCGCTGTGGGAGCGCGGACCAAGCGTATCGAGATCGGCACCGGGGTGATCGATATGCGTTATGAAAACCCGCTTTACATGGCCGAGGATGCGGGAGCTGCGGATCTCATCTCCGGCGGGCGGTTGCAGCTTGGCATCAGCCGTGGCTCGCCGGAGCAGGTGATTGATGGCTGGCGGTATTTTGGATTCGAGCCCGGCGAGGGCGAAAGCGATGCAGACATGGGCCGTCGTCATGCGGAAGTGTTTTTGGGCGTATTGCGCGGGGAGGGCTTCGCCCAGCCCAACCCGCGCCCGATGTTCCCCAATCCTCCGGGGCTGTTGCGAGTGGAACCGCATTCAGCGGGGTTGCGGGAGCGCATCTGGTGGGGGGCGGGCTCTAACGCCACGGCGGTTTGGGCGGCGAAGCTGGGGTTGAACCTGCAAAGCTCAACATTAAAGGATGACGAGACGGGCGAGGCATTTCATATTCAGCAGGCCAAGCAGATCCGCGCTTATCGGGATGCCTGGAAGGAAGCGGGGCATGAGCGCAGCCCGCGTGTCTCCGTCAGCCGCAGCATTTTTGCGCTGATGAATGACCAGGACCGGATGTATTTCGGCCGGTCCGGTAAGGAACAGGACAGCATCGGTTTCATCGACGAGAACACCCGCGCGATTTTTGGCCGCTCCTACGCTGCTGAGCCTGAGGCGCTGATCGAGCAGTTGCGTGAGGATGAGGCAATCGCCGAGGCGGATACGCTGCTGCTCACCGTGCCGAACCAGCTGGGTGTGGACTATAATGCCCATGTGATAGAGGCGATTCTGCAGCACGTAGCCCCGGCAATGGGCTGGCGCTAGCTTATCCGAAAATTTTACCCCAGTTCCGCTTCAGCGCCGCGTCCACATCCGCCATGTCGGCCTGCACGCCCAGGGCCGCAAGACTGGTCACCCCATGCTCGGCTATGCCGCAAGGCACAATGCCAGTGAAATGGGAAAGGTCGGGGGCGACGTTCAGGGCCAGCCCGTGCCACGTTACCCAGCGTGAGACACGCACGCCAATGGCGCCAATCTTCTCTTCCCGCCCATCCGGCTGGGCGACCCAGATTCCCACGCGCCCTTCGCGGATTTCGCCCCGCACGCCGAATTCCTTCAACGTCTCAATCGCCCAGCGCTCCAGCCCGGCCACATAGCAGCGTACATCCCGTGCCGGCACGCTGGCGTGGGGGCGGGTTAAGTCCAGCATTACATAAGCCACGCGCTGGCCAGGGCCATGATACGTCCATTGCCCGCCGCGCCCGGCCTTGAAGGTTGGAAAGCGCGTGGGGTCTTGCAAATCCTCCGCCCTGGCTGAGGTGCCCTCCGTATAAAGGGGCGGGTGCTGGACGAGCCAGACCAAATCCTCCGCCCGGCCTTCGCGGATGGAGGCGACGCGCTCTTGCATTCTGGCGACGGCGGTTTCGTAGGGGGTCAGGCCAGGTGAAACCTCCCAGTCCGTTTGATTTTCCATCATATATGTACCTGTTGCAGGCTCCGGGATCATAGTCTATAGGCTCCCGGCCTCGATGCGGTCGTGGCGGAATGGTAGACGCGCAAGCTTGAGGTGCTTGTGGGGGAAACCTCGTGGAAGTTCGAGTCTTCTCGACCGCACCAATTTATCTGTAGCCGCTGGCCTTCGGAAAACTCATGGCAGGGCAGGTTGCCTCCCCGCTTAGGTTGCGTCATGAATCGCCCAAGCCTTTTAATGGGAGGAAGTTGGGCATGGACGACGA
>JAGWZS010000119.1 GCA_018971905.1 Rhodospirillales bacterium
AATCTTCACGCAGGCGGCGCGCCACGGTGGCAAGCCCCGCGGGGGCAGTGAGGTCGGCGGGAAGCACTTCTACCAGCACGCCTGCCTCCGCGCGCAGCCTGGCGGCGCGGGCGGTGAGGCGTGCTTCGTCCCGCGCCGTGAGAATAAGGTTGTGGCCGCGCTTCGCCAGCGCCTCTGCATAGGCGGCACCGATGCCGCTGGAGGCGCCGGTAACCAGTGCCGTGCCCTTGTCGTCCATGTAATTCATCGCAACGTCCTTGTATTGAATGATGATAAACATATAATATGATACTCGTAATTCAATAGCGGGGATGCAAAAGACCAGCCATGAGATTCGCAAAGGGCCACAAGGAGGAAACACGGCGGCACATTGTGCAGGCTGCGGCCGCGCGTTTCCGTACGGATGGGGTCGAGGGAACGGGTATTGCCACATTAATGGAGGATGCCGGGCTGACCCATGGCGGGTTCTATGCACATTTTTCTTCCAAGGAGGCGCTCGTGCGCGCGGCGTTGGAAGAAGGGTTTGCGGAAAACGCTGAAAAGCGCGCCGGACACAAGGATCTGGAGGGGCTGGTGCGGAGTTATTTGCGCCCCGGCCATCGGGATACGCCAGGCAAAGGTTGTATCGCTGCGGCGCTGATTGAGGAGGTGGCGCGTGGCGGAACAGAAACGCGGGCGGTTTTCACCAAACAGCTGCGGGCGGCAACGGCACGCATTGCAACACTGCTACCGGCGGAATGGGACACAGCACAGCGGCAGGCGCGGGCGGGGGCGATTTTTGCGCTGTTGCTCGGTACACTGCAAATGGCCCGCGCGGCACAAGATGAAGCATGGTCCGACGCCTTGCTGAAACATGGGGCGGAGGCCGCCTTAAGGTTGGCGCACTCTTGATCCTCGTGAATGGGTCTGGTTGCGGCTCAATTCGTCTCGAGAGGAATGCTCACTTCCCGTTACCACCAGCCTTTGCCCGCGCCGCTCCAACCCCGTTCGCAAATCCCCCAAGGCAGCATGAAGGCGGGCATCATGGCGCTGGGCCGCATGCCAGAGCGGCGCGTGATCGTGCAAACGCAGGTCACGCTTGAACCAGACGACGTGCGTCATCCCGGCCAGCGCGGCCACATGGCGTTGGTGCGGGCCACATAGGCATCGTAAACAGCCCCCCGGCGCGCGCGCATGGCGTCTTCCAGCGGCGGCACGCCGGTGAGATAGCGCAACACCAGGAACATCAGCGCCGGTGCCACAAGGGAAAGCCAGGTTACGGGCCGTTCCGGCACCAGGGCGATGACGGGATACGCCACCCAGGCCAGTGCCTCGAACAGATAATTCGGATGGCGGCAAAGCGCCCATAGCCCCGTCTCACAAATTCCCCCGGCGTTTTGCGGGCGGGCGCGCCAGGTGCTGAGTTGCTGGTCCGCCAGTGCCTCACCGGCCAAGGCCAGGATGAGTATGGCGGCACCCGCAAGATCTGCCGCGCGCAGCGTTTGGGAGGGCTGGGCGGCCGCCAGATAGACGGAGATCGCCAGCAGCCCGCTCACCGGCCCCTGGCCCGCGATCAACCGCAAAACCTGACCCTGAAAGCCCGTACCCGCCGCCGCGCGCATCATGGCGTAGCGGGTATCCTCGGGGCTGGTGGCCACGCGCCAGGCAATATGCCCGCCCAGCCGCGCCGCCCAAACCAATACGAGTGCCGCCAGCAGCACATGCCGCCATACCGCTCCCGGCGCGGCCAGGGCCACGCCCGCCAGGGCCAAACCCGTGGAAAAGGTCCAGAACACATCAATCCAGCCGGCATTGCCCAAAACGCGTTGCACCACCCAGGCCAAAGCCATGGCCAGGGAAACGAACAGCCCCGCATAGACGCAGAGAATCACGGCGCTGGCGCCAGCAGGTAATGGCTGACACCCCAGGGCTTGCCGCCAGCATGACCAAACAGCCCCTCGGTGGCCAGGAAGAATAGCCGCCAGCGCCGCGCCCAGAGCTGCGCCTGCGTGCCATACACCTTGTCCAGCAGCGCGCGGACCTGCGCTTGATTGGCATCATAATTCGCAAGCCAGTGGCGGGCGGTGCGGGCGTAATGGACGCCGTTCCAGCGCCAATCACGTTCTTGCACGAAAAGGTCGGGGAAGGATGACGCCAGATCATGGCTGGGCATGATCCCGCCGGTGAAGAAATACTGGGCGATCCAGTCAGCATCATCGTCATGGTCAAACCGGTAGGGGTGGGTGGCGTGGGTGAACACATGCAGGAACAGTCTGCCTTGCGGCTTCAGCCAGCCTCGCACCCGAGCCAACAGTGCCCGCCAATTGGCCATGTGCTCGAACATCTCCACCGACACCACACGGTCAAATTTTTGTTCCGGAACGAATTCGTTCATGTCCATGGTGATGACGCGCAGGTTGCTCAGCCCGCGTGTCTGTGCCTCGGTCTCGATATGGCGGCGCTGCGAGGCGGAATTGGAAACCGCAGTGATTCGCGAACCAGGAAAGCGCGCCGCCATGAACAGGCTGAGCGAACCCCAACCACAGCCGAGTTCCAGAATCTGCTGGCCATCTTCCAGCCCGGCATGGGCGACGGTCTCTTCCAGCGCGTGCAGCTCTGCCTCCGCCAGCGTCTCGCGCCCCGTGGGGTAGAGGCAGCAGGAATATTTGCGGTGCGGCCCCAGAATCAGCCCAAAAAATTCCGGCGGCAGCTCATAATGCTGGCGATTGGCATCATCCGTGTGCAAGGCGATAGGATAGGCGTCCATGCCGTGGACGAAAGAGGCGGTGTCCTTCCCGCCCCGGCTCAAGGCGAGCTGCGTCCGTCCCACCAGAACGGCGATGCCCAGACGCAGCAGCGCGTCCGGCAAGGGGGCGGTTTCGGCGAGATGAGCGGCGCGGGCGGCGAACGTACTCATGCGGATCTCCTCGGGCGGGGCGTGCGGAAAATAAAGGCCAGACAATCGGGAAGAACCGGCGCGATACCCCCCAACAGAGGGGAGATCGCGCCAACCAGACTGCGGTGATCCACACCTGGATAGTCCTTCAGCGTCACCTCATCGCCCGCCTGGGCCAAACGTGCCGCCAGGCGCGCGCTGTTGCCAGGATCCACCGTGGTGTCGGTTGTGCCGACGGCCAGAAATACCGGCGGGGCGAAGCGGGTGACGAAATTGATCGGCTGCGTACGGGCCAGCTCATCCGGCGGGCCGAAAATCATTTTCAGCTTTGGGTCGGTGAGCGGCAAAAAATCATACGGCCCGGCCAGACCGATGACCCCGGCAATGTCTTGCTGTGGCGACAGGCCAAAAGGGGCGAGCCATTGCGGGTCCAGTGCCAGCATCACGGCATTATAAGCCCCCGCGGAATGGCCCATCACGAAGAGGCGCGCGGGATTAGCGCCCAGACCCGCCGCGTGCGCCTTGGCCCAGGCCAGGGCGGCGGCAGAATCCTGCAAAAAGCCGGGGAAACGGGTTTGCGGATAGAGCCGGTAATCGGGGATGACCACCACTACACCGTTTGACGCCAAAGCCGCCCCCACGAAGCGGTAGAGGGATTTTTTACCAAACTCCCAGCTGCCGCCGTAATAGAACACGACCAGAGGAGCGCCGTTGGCGTGGCGGGGAATGTACACATCAAGTCGTTGGCGCGGGCCGGGGCCGTAGGAAATATCTGTTTCCGTGTGATATGGCCCCAGCGCCAAGGCGTTGAGAATGGTGACGGGGGACCACATCAACGTTCCGGCACACCCCGCGATCAGCACGCCGACGCAAGCCACGAGGAAAGCCCGCACGGTCTATTTGCCCATGAGCCTGGAGATCCAGGGCAGGCGCAGCCCGCCTTCCAGCGCAGCCAGACACAGGCAGCCCTCCGGGTCGGCCAGCGGCTGGTGCTCTATGGTTTCATCGGCCTCTTGCAAATCACCAGGACCGTAGGCGCCGGTGATGTCATGAAACCCGCCCCACAGAACCTGGGTCAGCTCGGCACCGCCATGCGAATGGCGCAGCACGCGCCGCCCGCCTTCCACACGCAGCAACATCACATTTTCCTTCGGCGCCCAGGGCAGGGTTACGCGGCTGTAGCGCAGGCCAAGCCCCATCCACAGCCAGCGCCCAATGGCCGCACCGCGCAGCGCGGCGGGCAGCACTAGGCCTGGCGGCAGACGCAGATCCGCTTGGCGAGGCTTGGGCGGCGGCGGCGGCGCTGGCTCATCTAGCCGCGCCATCACCGCGGCAAATGCGTCCGCGGCCAGAGGCTCCGGCACCACATCCTCCAGCAGCGCACCGCCTGCGGCCTCTAGCCGCCGGGTTTGCGCCTGACAGTGCGCACAGCCCTGAACATGCACGGCGGCGGTAAGCGCCTGGCCTGGTGCCAGCGTTCCCGCCACATGGGCCAGCAGCGTTTCCGGAGCAGGGTGATGGCGAATCATGCCTTATCCTCAAGGGCGGCGCGCAGCCGGGCCAGACCCAAGCGAATACGGGATTTTACCGTGCCCAACGGCAAGTTGAGCGTATCGGCGATGGCGGCATGGGGGGTTTCAGAGAAAAATGAGAGTCGCATGATTTGCTGCTGCTCGGCTGAGAGTGCGCCCAAGGCGGTGCGCACCAGGGCCTCTCGCTCCAGGGTCAAGGTCAGGGTTTCGGCGGAAGGGGTGTGATCCTCTTCCTCTGGCTCCGGGGCCGCCGGCAGACCGCGGCGTTTTCGCGCCGCGTCGATCCGCGCGTTGCGGGCAATGGCGAAAATCCAGGTCGCGGCGCTGGCAATTGCGGGATCGAAACCGCCCGCCTTGCGCCAGAGGCTGAGCATCACGTCCTGCGTCACCTCCTCAGCCTCTGCCCCCTCCAGACCGGCCCGGCGCAGATAGGCTTTCACGCGCGGGGCAAAATGCTTGAACAACGCCGCGTAGGCCGTGCGGTCCCGCGTTTGCGATACACGCAAGACCAGCGCCGCGAGCGCCGCGGCGTCCGGCGGTGGCGCGTCCAGCGTACTCACCGGCGCAGTGTTGGCCAGGCCGTGGGCCAGGCGGGGATGTGGATTAAGACCATTCACGAAGGTTTATACGCGCTTGCGCGCACTTTGGATCAGCGGTGATCCAAAAACCGCTTCGCCCCGTAAACCCATAGCAATCAAGGAGGGCGGCATGGAGCAACAAGCTGGGCGGCAGCGAATCGCCGTCGTGGGGGCCGGGATCACCGGCCTTTCCTGCGCCTGGCTGCTGGGCCAACACCATGAGGTGACGCTGTTCGAGGCGCTGCCGCGGCTGGGCGGGCACAGCCACACGGTGGAAGTGGCGGGTGTCGCGGTGGATACGGGCTTCATCGTCTATAATGAACCGGCTTATCCCAACCTCACCGCGCTGTTTGCGCATCTAGATGTTGAGACGAAGGCTACGGATATGTCCTTCTCCGTCTCGCTGCGCGAGGGCGGGCTGGAATATGCGGGGTCTGATCTGCGCGGTCTGTTTGCCCAGCCCTTGAACGCGCTGCGTCCGCGCTTCTGGGCGATGCTGCGCGACTTGCTGCGCTTCTACCGCACCGCGCCGCAAGACGCCGCGCGCCTCCAGGACATGAGCCTTGGAGACTATGTACGCCAAGGCGGCTATGGCGAGGCGTTCTTGCACGATCATCTCTACCCGATGATCGCCGCGGTGTGGTCCTGTCCGGAGGGACAAGCGCAAGATTTGCCCGCCACGGCCTTCATCCAGTTTTGCGAAAACCATGGCCTGCTGAAGCTCACCGGACGGCCTTTGTGGCGTACGGTACACGGCGGCGCGCGCGCGTATGTGGAACGGCTGCGCACCGCCTTTGCCGGAGCGGTACGCCATGAGGCCGTGACGCGGTTGCGACGCCTGCCAGGTGGCGTGGAGCTGCACACGGCGCAGGGGGGCGAAACTTTTGATCAGGTGGTGCTGGCCTGCCATGCCGATGAAGCCTTCGCGCTGCTGGAGGATCCCTCGGAGGCCGAAT